>CAYPDN010000631.1:0-1500 GCA_964409445.1 uncultured Granulosicoccaceae bacterium | reverse complement strand
CGCTTCATGATTGCGCCAAGATGCAACCCCTCTGGAAAAACCGATGGCAGATCTTTCATTGAATGAGCTGCCATGTCTGCCAGTCCACCGAGCATACCGCGCTCCAATTCTTTGATGAACAGGCCTTTGCCACCTATTTTGGCCAGCGGCTGATTGAGGATTTCATCACCACGAGTGGACATTCTGACAAGCTCGGTTTTAGCACCTGCCTTGTGCAAATGTCGCTGCACTTCTTCGGCCTGCCAGATAGCAAGCGGGCTTTTCCGTGTGGCGATTTTTAAAATATCCGGCATTCAGTGCTCCGTCGTATTTATGGCGATCGAAGCAAGCTGGTGTGGCGGGTCGCTGATCTGATCGGGCCAAGCTGATAATATTAACCGATTATCCCCGAACCAACGGGGGATTCACAACTGTGAGCTTTTAAACTCTCTATTCGTCAACGCGGCAAAACACGCCTGGCCATCTAATGACAAAAGAAAAAAACACCGATCAACAGAACGCCAACACACTGTGGGGGGGACGCTTCACAGAATCCACTGACGAATTTGTACAGGCGTTTACTGCATCAGTTTCGTTTGATCAGCGTATGGCACAGCAGGATATTAACTGCTCACGGGCCCATGCACGGATGTTGGGTCATACCGGTGTACTGTCATCTGCAGATGTCGACAGCATCCTGCAAGGTCTGGATGACATCAGCCAGGAAATAGAAGCGGGAGATTTCCCCTGGTCGGTCGAGCTTGAAGATGTACATATGAATATCGAAGCCCGCCTTACCGATAAAATCGGAGATGCCGGTAAAAGATTACACACCGGTCGCTCACGCAATGATCAGGTGGCAACTGATATTCGGCTTTATATGCGGGACGCTATTGATGCAATAGTCGCCGAAGCGCATCGCTTGCAGCACGGCTTATTAAAACTTGCCGAGAAGAATGTTGAAGTAATTATGCCTGGCTTCACTCACCTGCAAACGGCACAGCCGGTTACCTTTGGGCATCATGTGATGGCGTGGTTTGAAATGATCTCGCGTGATATAGACCGGCTGCATGACTGTAACAAGCGCGTCAATGTGATGCCGTTAGGGGCTGCGGCTCTGGCCGGTACGACTTATCCGATAGACAGACAATACAGCTGTGAATTGCTGGGCTTTGCCAGTGTTGCGCGAAACTCGCTTGATGCAGTAAGCGACCGTGACTTTGCAATCGAGTTTTGTGCTGCCGCCAGTATAGTGATGACGCATCTTTCCCGAATTTCGGAAGAGCTGGTGTTGTGGTCGTCGGCGCAGTTTGATTTTATTGATTTACCAGATCGCTTCTGCACTGGCTCGAGCATTATGCCGCAAAAGAAAAATCCGGATGTGCCGGAGCTTGTGCGTGGTAAAACCGGTCGGGTTAATGGCCACCTGATCAGTCTTTTAACTTTAATGAAGTCACAACCACTGGCTTATAACAAAGACAACCAGGAAGACAAAGAACCACTGTTCGATACCATTGATAC
>CAYPDN010000630.1:0-1504 GCA_964409445.1 uncultured Granulosicoccaceae bacterium | reverse complement strand
TTCTTATTAAGCCAAAGTTTCTTGCGCTTGATCAGGTCGCAGCGCAGGAAGAAGTACTAAAGCAAACGTTTGATAAAACTCAGGCGAAGGCTGCAAACCGCGAAGCATACATTGAGCAACTTAGTGAAATGAAACGCACCTTCAATGTCATGTTGCGCCAGCTTCCAAACAAGACTGACATTGAAAGCCTGTTGATTGACCTGTCGCAAACCAGTGTTGCAGCCGGCCTGGAAGTTGAATTTTTTAAACCCAAGAACGAAATCGCCCGTGAATTTTATGTTGAGTACCCGATTCAGATAAAGGTCACAGGCAACTACCACCAGTTTGGTAACTTCGTTAGCGGACTAGCGGCACTGCCGCGAATTGTCACACTGCATAACATCAACATCATCCCTATTGGCAAAGGCGGCGACGGAGACGAAGCAGCTCAACAATTGCAGATGGATCTAACTGCTACCACTTATCGCTACCTCGATGATGATGAGGCCTAACAACATGAAAACAACTACAACCACACCACTACTTGCAACAGCACGGACAGCACTGCTTGCCGCAATTGCTACCGCATTGCTTGCCGGTTGCGATAGTGGAATGCAGGACCTTGAACAGTTTGTTGCTGAGACAAAACAAAAACATCAGGGTCGGGTAGATCCTCTGCCACCTTTTATAGAATATGAAACTGTGGCATATGCAGAGTCTGGCTTACGCGATCCATTCAAACCGGTGCAGAACAATAACGCAACAACTACCGTTGTTGCAGCCAGCTCCGGCGGTCCCAGACCAAGTGACAACCGTCGCCGTGAAGTACTTGAAGGATACCCACTAGATTCTTTAAAGATGGTCGGCATCCTGAAGCAGCGCGAGTCAAGCTGGGCACTGGTACAGGATAAGGAAGGCACAATACATCGTGTTCAGCCAGGCAACTATGCCGGTCAGAACCACGGCAAGATTACACGCATATCTGAAAATGAAATTAACTTGGTTGAGTTAATACCTGATGGCATCAGCGGCTGGATACAGCGCTCGGCACAGCTGAAACTGGATACTGGAGATAACTGATGGCTAACCCTACCCAGCTAAGAACAAAGAACAAGACGATACAACGGAGAACAACGGTGAATTATCCAACAATCTGCGGCACACCAAGCAACGGTGGAACTTCCCGGGTTTCACACCTGGGCAAGCTGCGGTTGCTGGCTATCGCTATCGGTGCTCAGGCACTGGTGACTCAACACAGTCTGGCGGGAACGCTCGACAACGTGAGCTATACAACTCTGCCGGGCAACCAGCAGCAGATCGCTTTTAAACTAAGTGATCCGGCAAGTGATACGCAGAGTTTCAAAATCGACAACCCTGCAAGAATCGCCATTGACCTGATGGGTACCACCAATGCACTCGACAAGCGGGTTGTACCGGTAGGCGTTGGCAATCTCGAGAGCGTAAGCATCGTTGAGACAACCGACAGAACTCGAGTAGTTTTGAAGCTTGGCGAGATGACTGAATA
>CAYPDN010000629.1:0-1506 GCA_964409445.1 uncultured Granulosicoccaceae bacterium | reverse complement strand
GCTTTACGTGGCTTCAGTGAGTTGTCATTTTGATGCTTTTTGGCCATCTCTTTCCCGCAACTGGCTGCGAATGAAGCTCCACATTACTAATAATATTTACGCGTTAATGCGAGATATTCAATGTGCAAAATGTGAGCATACAACACGACTCGCGCCAAAATAAAAGCTGCACCTACCCAAAACCATTGAATAAAAACACTTTTTTCGACCATCTGTTATCCGACAAACGCGAGCCTGCTTGCAACTTCGATACGCTAACCTAATGGCCATGCATCTTTAGGGAAAATTACCAGTGTTGAAGTCATCGGAAACAAAATCTACCAGAAATGCACACCGAATGCTTTTGGCGAGTGGTGCATTCTATTTACTGATTGCGTTTGAGTTCTTTTATATGGCAAGCCCTTTTGCGGCCTACTTTTACGCTGTATATGGACCCGGGCTTGACGGCTTGCAGGCGTGGGGTCTGTCGTGATGGATGCTGTGGTTCTTCTTACCGCACATCGTAGCGGAAACGAAGTCAGCCCTGATCAACCTTACGCCAGTAATGGGTCTGTTGCTTTTCTTTTGCGAGCTGCTCGGGTTTGCGGTCGGGGCGTTTCAGGTCTACCGGGCAAAAATCCGTAAACAAGGGGCCGTAACAGGGGGGCTTTATCGCTACATAAGACACCCGCAATACACTGCATTGATTGTTGCAAGCCTGGGTATGTTACTCATTTGGCCACGCTTTCTGGTTCTGTACAGCACCATTGCCATGGTATTCGCTTACGCCGCGCTGGCACGCGTTGAGGAGCGCATTTGTGCCGACGCCTTTGCCGATTACGATACATACCTATCAAGCACGGGTGGCTTCTTTCCCAAACTATTTGTTAACTTTCGCAGCCCCCGGATCTTGTCAGGATTACCTCGCGTTATCGTCTGTTTGGCAAGCAGCATTGCACTCCTGGTGGCCGCAACATTGATTGCGCTCGGCGTGAGACAACATGCTATTGCATCTCTATATTCACTTAATGATGAGCAGGGAATCTATCTTTCTATTACCAGGCTCACCGAAAGTGAACTCTCTCAGATCTCGGCTATCGCTCGAGCACACCCAAACACCGACGAAGCGCTGGGTACGCTCAAGGAAAGTGATCGCTTCATTGCCTACGTACTCCCAACTCAGATGTACGTATCGGAAATTCCAATGGTGCTACCCGAGGGTGAGGCTTTTGGACACTCAGTTCCCGATAATCGTGATCATGCGCGATACAAGGTTATTTACACACGAGCCGAATTTTCAAGTGAAGGTTTACAGGAAACAGAAAGCATCCTCTACCACGCACTCAACAAACATGCATTGATCGAAGTGCACGTTAACCTAAGTACAGAAGCCGTAGAACACATACCAGTACCGCCTGAAAAGAACTTCTATCCAGATATTCAGGTTCCTGTTTTTTAACATTGTGTGACCGAGGCTCACACAAGCGGACACTCATCAGGAGGAAATCTACGACTGGAATTGGCCGA
>CAYPDN010000628.1:0-1517 GCA_964409445.1 uncultured Granulosicoccaceae bacterium | reverse complement strand
AGCGGCGTGAGATACGTCCGACGATCGCGCGCTCATCATCCCTGGTAGCAACCAGCAAATTATAAGCTCGCAACAGATTGCGAATATCTTTTGTGCAGTAGGGCATGGCCCGTGTGCCGTTCGTCATGAATGTCTGGGCAATTAAAGCTTATGATCAACGTTGACAGGGAGTACCTGTGCAACCGCTTAACAATACTTTTACAAGTAAGCCACTAGTTGTGAACGGCGTCACTGGCTAATTGTTTGATGCCAGTTTGACAATTGGTGACGTGCGTCACCAAAAAAGTAAGATGTGCAGCAAAGCAGAGCACTATCCGGTTGGAAACCCAACCGAGTGCTAATGCGAGCAATACCAAAGGTGGGACAGCTGAGATTCAGATCACGTGCGATGCTGATTAAGCGCGATACTCTGCACCGGCAAAGATATGACCAAACTCAATCAACCATTTACCACTAATTTCCATGTGCACCGGATTACCTTTCGCATCCTGGCAATCAATAACAGCCCGATAAGACTGACTGGCAACATCAAGCGAAACATTGCACTGCTTAAAGTCAATAAACGCCTGCACCTTCGGATAACAGCACTTGTAGATCGCTTCTTTGATAGAGAAGATCAGCTTGTGTGCCTTGCCACCCATAGGTTCTGCACCGGAACGCATAAGCTGTGCATCGATTTCAGCTGTTGATGCATGCTCGGCCTCTGTTAATACAACATCGGCAACATCTGTATCCAGATCCTCGAACGGCTCTACATCCAGGCCAAGACCATCCAGCACAGATTTGGGTGCCACCGCAACTGCACAATATTCATCCGAGTGCGAAATACTCCCGGTGACTTCTTTTGGCCACAAGGGTTGCCGGTAGCTTCCGATCAGCAGTGTTTCCGCTACACCCGTTAACGAAGCAATTAACTGTCTGGCCTGACTACGGCCGGCTGCGAATTCGCTATAGCGCTTTTCACAGACATCACCGATTTGCTTTTTCTCAACCGGAGTGAGCTCATCAAACCAACCGTCGCGATGATCGCAGCGGGTTAGCACTCCGGTTGTAAATAAGGTAGATATGTCAACGGATGTAAGGAGTCTTTGGCGATCGGGTAAAAATAGCGCTTCGCCCGAAGTACTCAGCTGGGTAGATGTTGCGATGATGCTCTCCATTTCCGACACTCCGCTTATCTGATAGAACAGTCCTCCCGGAGATTCCAAATCTGCCAGGATGAACTAGATGTCAGCGGTGTTGGAACAGTCTAGTAGGTTTAGCTACAGAAATTAAGGACCAATTGAGCAAATCCAAGCGGAATCAGAATAACTGCAGGCAATCAGGTAAATTACAAAAATAAGATCGCCGAGTCGCGGCAACCTGTCACATGCTCGCTAGTATAATGGGAATTTGTCAGGACAGATGTGTACATACTGTATAACTGTACGAACATACAGTATCACAACGAGACGCACTCTGCGTCTGCAATTCACCGGCCTCTCTCTGATGCATCGCTATGCGGCAACGGTATATGG
>CAYPDN010000627.1:0-1542 GCA_964409445.1 uncultured Granulosicoccaceae bacterium | reverse complement strand
CCTTCTGACTACATTGACGCAAACTGTCGCTCAGCCCAATCGAGTCGAACATGACCAGGTTGAACCTCACAGTCTGCGATAATTGCTGGGGCGTCAAATACACCGCGAGTAACAGCACTGCCAGTTATAAGGCAACAGCTGATATCAAGACCAAATAACTAACCACGTTCGTACCGGGCATCACAGATACTATGGATTTAAAATCACAAATAGCAGTTGTCACAGGTGGGGCCCAGGGAATAGGTCTGGCAGTCGTGCAGCAACTTATTGGCACGGGAGTTCGAGTTGCCAGTTGGGATGTTGATTCCAGCAATGCTGATGCAATGGCGGCATTCGGTGAACAGGCAACCGCGATCAACTGCGATGTCACTAACCCTGCATCAGTAAAGAGCGCTTACACAAAAACCTGTGAGATATTCGGAGCACCTGTGATTCTGGTGAATAGCGCCGGAATTTCCGGACCCAATGTAACGGTCGAAGAATACAATGAAGATGAATGGCGGAACGTAATCAACATCAACCTGTTTGGCACCTTCCTGGTCAATCAGGTCTGCATAGCCGGTATGAAGAACGCCGGTTACGGCAGAATACTTAATATAGCATCCGTTGCTGGTAAAGAAGGTAACCCAAACGCATCAGCGTACTCCGCCTCGAAGGCTGGAGTAATCGGCTTTACCAAATCACTTGGAAAAGAGCTGGCTGATTTTGATATCGCGGTAAACTGTGTAACACCGGCTGCTGCTCGAACAAGAATATTCGATCAGATGAGTCAGGAACATATTGACTATATGCTCTCTAAAATTCCCCGCGGCAGATTTCTCGAATTACAGGAAGCGGCAAGTATGATTGTATGGGCTGTATCACCAGAGAATTCGTTCACAACGGGAGCGGTGTTTGACTTGTCCGGTGGCAGAGCTACCTATTGATTCGATCCATCAACCCGGCCAGCAGTTTAATTGCCAGCCGTTTCCATCGCTTTTCGAATCATTCTTCCACGACCAACCGGGACACTTGGTGTCCGCAATCGCAATTGCGTCTTCAGCGCTGGCACACAAGTCGACGATCATACATATGGGTGTTTTAAATCCACTTCGCCACCTATATTATTAACCTTATTAGAGTCCTGTACGAAGCTCACCTTAAATACAAAGTGACGTTAACCTACCCTAAACATAACCCCTAAACACAGACCCCGAAACATAAACCCCAAAAGACAAATAATATGACCAGAACACTCTACGAACTTGAAAACGTTGAAAGCCCCTTTGCGTGGCGCAGTAAATATGCGCTCGCACACAAAGGCCTCGAATTTACATCTCACCGTACAGCATTCACAGAAATTCCAAACGTTTGTGATGGCAGACATAAAAGCGTACCAATTCTGGTAGATGAAAACGGCACGGAAACCTGCGACAGCCTCGCTATTGCACACTATCTGGATAAAACCTATCCTGATGCATCTCCATTGTTCGCCAACGGCTCAACAGCGCGTACCGAGGAAATTGAAGGCTTGCTCGGCAAGCATGGCTTCAAAGCCTTTTT
>CAYPDN010000626.1:0-1556 GCA_964409445.1 uncultured Granulosicoccaceae bacterium | reverse complement strand
AGAAAGTAGCCACCCATCTCAGGTGCAAAAAACACAATGGCGAAAAAGATGATCAGGAATACCGCCACACCGACCAGATCTTTCACGGAGTAGTAAGGGTGGAACGGAATGCCATCAAGTGGCTTTCCATCAGGGCCTTTTACTTTCTTGATGTCGTTGCCATCAGGATTGTTTGAACCAACCTCATGCAGCGCAATAATATGCACAAACACAAGACCGACAAGTACCAGCGGCATTGCGATAACGTGTAGTGCAAAAAATCGATTAAGCGTTGCATCTGACACTACATAGTCGCCGCGCAACCAAAGCGTGATCGCATCACCAACCCATGGAATAGCGCCAAACAGTGAAATAATTACCTGCGCACCCCAGTAAGACATCTGACCCCATGGCAACAGATAACCCATGAAAGCTTCAGCCATCAGCACCAGGTAGATCAGCATGCCAAAAATCCACAGCAGTTCACGCGGCTTTTTGTAAGAGCCATACATGATGCCCCGCATCATGTGTAAATAGACAACCACGAAGAACATCGAAGCACCGGTTGAGTGCATATAACGAATCAACCAGCCCCAGTTGACGTCACGCATGATGTACTCGACCGACTTAAATGCCAAATCGCCATCTGGCTTGTAGTTCATCGTCAGGAAGATACCGGTGACAATCTGGATTACCAGCACGAGCAGTGCGAGCGAACCAAAGTAGTACCAGAAATTGAAGTTTTTAGGCGCGTAGTACTGACCGACGTGCTTGTTCCACGTATTAGTTAGCGGGATGCGCTCATCGATCCACGCCATAGTGTCGCTTATCTTGCTCATCAGGCATTGCCTCCATCGGCACCGATCAGGATCCGCGTATCAGACAGATACTGATGCGGCGGCACTTCGAGGTTAGTTGGTGCAGGTACACCTTTGTAAACACGACCTGAAATATCGAACTTTGATCCATGGCAGGGACAAAAGAACCCACCCTGCCAGTCTGCACCCAGATCTGCAGGAGCTACGTCGGGTCTGAAGGTTGGTGAACAACCGAGGTGCGTACAAATACCAACCATCACCAGTACTTCAGGGTCTATAGATCGGTGCGTGTTTTTTGCGTATTCGGGCTGATCTGAAGAGTCAGACTCAATATCACGAAGTTCGTCTTGCACCGCTTCCAGACTATCGAGCAGTGCCTTGGTACGTCGCACCACCCAGACAGGCTTGCCACGCCACTCAACAATAACCCGCTGACCTGACTCAAGCTTGCTGATATCCACTTCTACCGGCGCGCCGGCAGCTTTAGCGCGTGCGCTCGGCGACATTGAAGAGACAAACGGAATTGCCATTGCCACTGCACCGGCAGCGCCCACCACACCAATACCCGTGGTTAGCAATCTGCGTCTTTTTTTGTCCACTTGCGGGACATTGCCCCCGCTGGAAGCAACATTATCTGTTGCCATAGGATGCTCCAAATGATTAATTAAAATCCAGTTCACGCCAGAGACCGGCTACTTTCAAAATGCCGGACTCTGAAAATTATTCTGCGCCACACGCTTTCAGCATCTACTCATCGTA
>CAYPDN010000625.1:0-1567 GCA_964409445.1 uncultured Granulosicoccaceae bacterium | reverse complement strand
TTTAACCTGGATCTAAAATCAACCCACGTATCTGCCATTCCGAGTAGCCCGAGAATCTTCACTGAGTTCGGTAACAGCAACAATAAAAAACAGTAGATGCCCACCATCACCAGCGGATGCACCTTTAACTGCGCTGCAAGTGCGTGCAGGACAGCAAGACCCTGAAACGCAAATACAACAGTTACTACAATTGCCAGATTGATCAGCAACTCACTACGCAAAATAACCGATGCCGCGACAGTGACTATTCCAACCACTCCAGCTGCAATTCCGAATCTCAATCCGTGAAATTCTTTCTGCAACCCTCCCGGGTTAAACATTCTCGCCTGCCATACCCTGGCCAGCAACAAACTTAATACTGCAATCACAAACTGCGTCGCCGCGCTGAAGCCGGTCATCCAGCTTCCGGCGCTATTCAACCACTGCGTTACTTTTTCTCTGTCAGTACCACCTACTGCCTGCTCTGTCTGCTGCCTGACCTGTTGCACAACATCCTGCCATGCAGCAGACGGACTCTCGACAATGACATAGGTCATCACCACCCCAAACAGTGCAAGCCCGGCACCTGCCAGTACTGCCAGATTGAGACTAACCGTTCTGCGTAACACATAAGCCATCAAAACGACTGGCAGCCAGAATGACATCATCATTGCTGCAGGTAGTACCGGGCTGCCGGAAAAGGCGGCGATGATAGTTCCTGCCAGCAGCGCGATCGCGACAGACAACAGTCCTTTTAACGGACCAAGTCGCAGCCATACCAATGCAACTACCGCGTTACTAACCACCACCAAAGGCGGCGCGAACAGCGCCAGCAGCAATGTACTGAATGAAGCCAGTGCTGCCTGTGCCGGCCCGCGCACTGCATACCCCGCAAGCGCTTGCCACATAGTACTGCGCCCTTGTTACGTTTCTTGTTAAGTTAACCGGCTAGTGCTGATCGCTGTACGGCAGCAGTGACAAGTATCTCGCACGCTTCACTGCAGTCGCCAGTTGACGCTGGTAGCGCGCGCTGGTGCCGGTGATGCGGCTTGGTACAATTTTGCCAGTCTCGGTGACGTAAGCTTTCAACAGCTCCAGATCTTTGTAGTCGATCTGCTGAATATTCTCAGCGGTAAAGCGGCAATATTTCTTTCTTCGGAAAAAACGCGCCATTAGGATTCTTCTCCGGTAGAGATTTCATCTGAAGCTTCTGCAACCGGCTCTGGTGCAGGGCTCTCTGAAGAGTCTGGACTCTCAGAAGTGTTTGAGCTGTCGCTGCGGCTGCTGCGATCTTCGCGTGGACGGCGAGTCTCTTCTTCCTCTTTCTTCAGGAGTGGAGATTCACCAGTGACCGGTGCATTGCGCTTAATGACCAGGTGACGAATCACCGCATCGTTAAAGCGGAACGCGCTGGTAAGCTCTTCCAGTGCCGCATGCTCACACTCGATATTCAAGAGGATGTAATGGGCTTTGTAGACTTTATTGATGGGGTAGGCCAGCTGACGGCGGCCCCAGTCTTCTACACGGTGTACTGTGCCACCGCTGGTTTCAATAATGCCACGGTATCTTTCAACCATAGCCGGGACTT
>CAYPDN010000624.1:0-1575 GCA_964409445.1 uncultured Granulosicoccaceae bacterium | reverse complement strand
CATCTGCGATGGTTAAATACTGGTTCAGTTTATCCAGTGCGGCACTGATTGATTCGGCGTTTGATTTTTCAGGTGCGAGACGCACCTTTGGCCAGAACAGCGGAAGACTGAAGTTTTGTGCAACGTTAAGCTTGGCCCACTCGGCCCACATGTCTACAGTTGCGCGTGAAGCTAAGTCGTTTGGCCAGAAATTCTCTGGCGCATAGCGGCCTGCCAGGTAGCGACAAATTGCACATGACTCAAACAACGGTTGGTTCGATCCATCTTGCAGGGTAGGGACATACCCGTTGGGATTCATATTCAGGTATTCGACAGTGTCAGTAACACCATAAGTAAATCCCGCATCGATTCTCTTATAGTCGAGCCCCAGTTCCTGCAGGCACCACAAAACTGCCTGCACATTCGATGATGACTTTCTACCCCATACCGTGATCATGAAGGTATAAATTGCCCGCTTGTTTGTCTATTGAATTAGGGACTATTGAGCAAATTGTGCTTCAAATGCTGTTTGGAATCTACCCAGATCCGCCTCTGGCAATTTGTTGACCCCTGCAGCTGCTTTGCGACCTCCTCCGGTATCGAACTGGCGGCAGAGTTCGTCAGCACCGTCGCGACGATTGATCGGTGCTCTTACACTTACTTGATAGTTGCTGCCGCCTATGTCGCTTAGCAATGCATGGGCGCGGTCTGGGTAGTCACGCGCGAGCTCGTTGCCGTAAACACCGCTGACGCGCCGTGACCAGCTTTCCTCTGGAAACATAAACAGTGCGCAATTATCTGTAGCGAGAGTTGGGGCAATAGCTTTTGCATTCGCCATATCCTGTTCATAACCACGCTTTAAGTCTGCGAAGTTTTTATCGCTGTTGATAAAATCAAACGGATTAGCGTATGGCAGTAATTTTTTAAATAACTCATCCGGTGCAAAGAAAAGATCATCTACTGTAGCGCCGTAGCCGTTGTAGTTGAGTAATGTGCCAAGTTCTTCCAATTGTGATAACTCAGCTTCTGTTAACTTTAGCGGTGCTGCGGCTGTTGCTGCGGCTGAATGCAGATTGTCGCCGTAAGCAGCGGTAACGGCCCATAACAGGTGTGCGCCGTTCAGGTATTTGTTGACCAGCAGTCCGGTGCAGGTTTCGGCATCTGTGTCGATGTGAGCCGCAAGGTTTTCCACACCTGGAATATCACCCGGGAAGTGGTGATCGAACTAGATGACGTCAGCGCCGGTATCCAGCGTTGATACCAGGGCATCGTGGTTTTTATCCATTGATATGTCGAGTACTGTTACGCGATCACCGGCTTTAGCTGTTACCTGCTTGAGTAAATCGATATCGCGTTTTACACCTGTCACCAGTTTTGCGTCGCGTGGCTCGGCGAGGCGCAACTGTAGTAATGCACAAATGCCATCTGCATCGCCGTTAAAAATATCGTAATCAGCCATTGCTGTTCTCTTGCCTGTTTTCTGGTCGTTGAATTAAGTTTCGGTGCGGTGTATCGACTGACGAATTTCCGAAATGAGTTCGGGTCCTCTGTAGATAAAGCCGGTATAGATCTGAACCAGTGATGCACCGGCCTCAA
>CAYPDN010000623.1:0-1603 GCA_964409445.1 uncultured Granulosicoccaceae bacterium | reverse complement strand
CAATATTGGCCAATTGTTCTTTATTACGTTTTTGTGGTGCCAGCCCCTGGCGACTAAACAATAAGCTGCTTGGACCATCCTTGCGCTCGAGCGCTACTTTCCAGCACACGGCAGATTCGACCGCGTCGCAGGTACGCCATACATCCATATTCGGCATCAACCGTAAGGTGGCCGCCTGCTCTATCGGCTGATGTGTAGGGCCGTCTTCACCGAGCCCGATAGAGTCATGAGTAAAAACGAACACAGACGGTATTTTCATCAATGCAGCCATACGCAGGGCGTTACGTGCGTACTCTGAAAACATCAGAAAGGTTGCACCATAGACTTTAAATCCGCCATGTAAAACTATGCCATTCATAATGGCAGCCATACCAAACTCACGCACACCAAAATATATGTAGTTACCACCTGCATGTTCTTCAATGCCTTTACTGCCAGACCAGATGGTTAAATTGGAACCGGCCAAATCTGCAGAACCACCAATTAGCTCTGGCAGTGACGGGCCAAACCCGTTCAGGGTATTTTGTGATGCTTTGCGCGATGCTATTTTCTCAGCAGCTTTATCTACACTTGCAATAAATTCAGAGGCTTTGGCATTCCAGTCTGCCGGCAGTTCGCCTTTGATACGGCGCTCGAATTCGGCACATTCTCTGGCGTGTTTACCTCGGTATTCTTTTAATACATCGGTCCATGCAGACTCAGCAGCAGCGCCTGCCTGTTTGGCATCCCATCCGTTATAAATTTCACCTGGCACTTCAAACGGCGCATTTTCCCAGGCCAGTTTTTCCCGTGCCAGTGCTACTTCATCCGGACCAAGTGGTGAACCGTGACTTGATTCTTTGCCTTCTTTATTTGGAGAGCCAAAACCTATCAGTGTCTGGCAACAGATAAGCGTGGGCTTGTCGCTTTGAGCCTGTGCTTGTTTTATAGCCTTTTCAATAGATGCGTGATCATGACCATCGACCTTCGGTATCACATGCCAGCCATAACTTTCAAAGCGCTTAGGTGTATCGTCGCTAAACCAGCTTTCTACTTCGCCGTCGATTGAAATACCGTTGTCATCGTAAAACGCAATCAGCTTACCAAGCTTCAGCGTGCCTGCCAGTGAACACACTTCGTGCGAGATGCCTTCCATAAGGCAACCGTCACCAAGAAATGTATATGTGTGGTGATTGATCAGCTCAAGCCCTGGCTTGTTGTATTGTGCTGCCAGTGTTCTTTCAGCGATCGCCATACCGACGGCATTAGCCAGACCCTGCCCCAGTGGACCAGTTGTGGTTTCAACACCGGGAGCATAGCCATATTCCGGATGACCCGGAGTTTTTGAATGTAGCTGACGAAAATTCTTAAGCTCTGATATATCAAGGTCATAACCCGACAGATGCAGGAGCGAATACAGCAACATCGAGCCATGCCCGTTTGAAAGCACAAAGCGATCGCGATCAATCCAGTCGGGATTAGATGGGTTGTGTTTAAGGAAACCGTTCCACAGTGTCTCGGCGATATCAGCCATGCCCATCGGCGCGCCGGGATGGCCGGAATTGGCCTGCTGCACAGCGTCCATACTCAGTGCACGAATGGCATTAGCCAGCGTTCGGTGATC
>CAYPDN010000622.1:0-1611 GCA_964409445.1 uncultured Granulosicoccaceae bacterium | reverse complement strand
TGACCATGCTCACAGCGACTAAACCCGGATTAAGCTGGTTGAATCGTTTGTCGCCATCACTTTCATCGACTTCCGAAGACACATCAACTACGCAAAGCAATAATAGTGATGACGGTGTGTACGTTTCACTTGATCAGTTAATTGATTTGAAAAATCAGGTTATAGCCTTTAGTAAATCATCTTCACATCGACTACACAACGGCCAGCCTGGTGAAACGTTGTCCACCCTTAAAGGACAAGGTATAGAATTCGAAGATATCAGACCTTACCTGCCCGGCGACGATTTGCGTCACGTAGACTGGCGCGTCGTTGCCCGAACCGGAATGCCCCACACCAGACGCTACAGCGAAGACCGCGAGCGCGCCTCCATGATAGTTGTGGATCAGAGAGCTACTATGTTTTTCGGATCAGGCGCTGAGTTTAAATCTTATGCGGCCGCTGTTACGGCCGCGAAAGTAGCCTGGAGTGCCGTTTTCAGTGGTCATCGGCTGGGAGGAATTGTTGCGTCGGAAACCATCGACACTACCAGGCTCGGTAACCCTCATCGCGCAAGCCTGACATTTCTGAATCAACTGGTAAAACACAATAATTCACTCGCGAGCGGAGCTCAAATACGTCATACCCTCGAAAACCTGCTCGATCAGCTTACCGACAGTATTCAACCCGGATTGATTGTTACCATTGTCAGTGACTTTCACGATTTGAATCCGCGCTCTGCCGCAACGCTTGCAGCCTGCGCTAACCGTTGTGAGGTGAATCTAATTAGAATCTCTGATCCACTGGAGCAGGAAATAAATTTACGCGGGCAAGTGGGTATTAGCAATGGAATAAAAGTAGCGCTGGCAAAGCTTGATAGCCGGGTACAGGATAAATATCGAAAGCAAAGAGCTATGGTCAAACTACGATTAGAAGACACTGCTCAAAGATCAGGCATTACCTTAACCAATATTGACACGCGTGAGTCAGTCTGACATGCCAGCTGCTGAGTCAGATGTTGCCAATCTTAGCCACACTGATCTTACCCGCGCTGAACTTACCCACACAGATCTTACACAGGCCAACCTGGCAGACTATTTACGCGATATACAACTACCCGAACCTGTTACGTGGTGGCCAGTTGCTCCAGGCTGGTGGTTGATCGCACTGCTTTTACTGCTTTCACTTTTTTGTTTCGCATTCAATCGCCGACGCAAAAACAGCAGCAACTTAGACCACCAACTTAAGCAAGTCTATACAGATTTTCAACACAATGGCGATACGCAGCAATACTACAGCCGCATAACCCGGCTGCTGCGAGAAGCTGCACTTGATAACACCAATCAAGGCAGTTCAGGCAGTCATTCAGCTGTAGCTTTGCACGGTGTGCGTTGGGTAGACTGGCTGCAACAAAAATCCGGCGTACAGCTGTCACTTTCTGTCAGCACTTTGCTGAGTGACAGTTGCTACCAAAAATTTCCAGAACCACCAGACCATCGTCTACACCACGAAATCACAAGATGCATTGCCGGACTGTCTAAACCAAACAATAAATCATCTGATAAACAATTAGCACCCGTCATCAACACAAAGGCAGATGCCGGTGCTTGAATGGAGCTGGCCATGGTTTGTAAT
>CAYPDN010000621.1:0-1616 GCA_964409445.1 uncultured Granulosicoccaceae bacterium | reverse complement strand
ACAACAACGCGCCCTGCAATGGCATTCCGTGCAGGTGACACAACCACCTGAACACTGCACCATACTGGCACGTTCACCAGTCTGTGAAAATCAGGCAATGCGGGTTGGAGATAACGCGTGGTCGATGCAATACCACGTCGAAGTGGAACCGGATACGGTAGAGAACTGGGCGGCAATTCCGGCATACCGCAATGCGCTGATCAATACACTTGGAGAAGAAGCACTACCTGATCTGCTGGAGTCTGCAACTCGCGAGCTCGATTCTTTCGCCGCCAATTCCGAGCTGCTTTACCGGAACTTCATGGCATCAGTGAATACATAAGAGTATGGCAACAGCGGATATTGAAACTGTTGTGGTAGGTGCTGGTGTTGTCGGACTTGCCACTGCGGCAGCACTCGCTAAAGCCGGCCAGGATACAATAGTACTTGAAAGAGATAAATACATCGGTCAGGGAATCAGCTCCCGCAACTCGGAAGTTATCCATGCGGGAATTTACTACACTCCTGATTCACTAAAGGCAAAGCTCTGCGTAGAAGGCAAAAACCTGCTGTACGATTACTGCAAAGAACGAAACATAGCGTATAAAAAAACCGGCAAGCTGATCGTTGCAACAGAAGACAGTGAAATTGAAACACTGGATAAGCTTTTACAAAAAGGTTCTGCCAACGGAGTTCATGATCTCAAAAAAATTTCCGCTAAAGAAGCAATGGCAATGCAATCAGGACTGCGATGTATTGCAGCAGTGCTCTCCCCTTCTACCGGCATTATTGACAGCCATTCCTTAATGCTAAGCCTGCAGGCAGACATTGAGTCACATGCAGGGACTGTTGTCTGTCATACCGAGGTACGCGGGATTGAACATGGGGATAATTTATTTACAGTAACAATGGCCGACGGTACAACTGTAAGCACCCGCAATGTAGTTAACTGCAGTGGCCTGCAAAGTGTGTCATTAGCCAACACGATTAGCGCATCGGACAAGTTATCAACCCCAACTGCACGTTACGCCAAAGGCAATTACTTTAAGCTCGCGGCACCAGCACCGTTCACCCGATTAATCTATCCGGCACCTGTTGTCGGTGGCCTGGGCATTCACCTGACCATTGACCTGGCGGGTCAAAAGCGCTTTGGGCCGGACGTAGAATGGCTGAGCGACGAATCCAGTAACACTTTCGACTACCAGGTTGATGCAGCACGCTGTAAAAATTTTTACACTGCCATTCGAAAATACTGGCCCGATCTGCCAAACAACTCGCTGGTGCCAGACTATGCGGGAGTTCGCCCCAAAATCGAATGGCCGGACAAACGCGACGTCGATTTTGAAATCAGCACCGAGCAGCAACACGGCATACCGGGCCTTGTTAACCTGTTCGGTATTGAATCACCGGGATTAACCGCGTCTCTGGCGATCGCCGAACACATACGCAACACACTGAACCAGAACTCTGCGCAAGGAGCAGACACGTGACCATACCCTTCTCAACAATCGTAAAAAATCTGCCGGCGACCACCCCGTTTGTCGGTCCCGAAACACTGGAGCGTCAACAGGGCAAAGCGTTTCGCGCCAGAATCGGCGCTAATGAAAGTGCCTTCGGACAATCACCACTGGCCACCG
>CAYPDN010000620.1:0-1641 GCA_964409445.1 uncultured Granulosicoccaceae bacterium | reverse complement strand
GTGTTTTCCAAACCACACCACCCCAGCCAGCATCGAACGCGCGGCGCACGTTGTACTCTTTATCGGTTGGCGGAGCAGATGCCAGCCAGAATGGATTCGGACTGCGGATGCCAAGAAAGTTTGTTGTCAGATCTGCCATAAGTTCTCCGTCTTGCTTATCCCGCTAACTATGATGCAAATTTAAGTACGTTTACCTGTCAAATACAGGTGGATATCTTCTGCAGCATCGCGCCCCTCTGCCACGGCGGTCACAGTAAGATCATCGCCGCCGCTCGCACAATCACCGCCGGCCCAAAGACCATCGACACTGGTGCGCCCGCTGCTGTCTACCTGTATCTTGCCGTTTTCTGTTGCCGGCCCGTCTGGCGCGCCATCAAGGGTTTGACCGACCGCCATCAACACTTGATCGGCTGTTAGTGTCACTGTTTCGCCGGTGCCTTTAAGTCCGTCTGCTGTAGACGAGGTGTATTCAAAAGTAATCGCATTGACATCGCCACTCGTCGCCCCTTTGGCACTAATGGACTCGGGTTGCAGGTGAGGCAGAATGGTACAGCCTTTGGCGGTAGCTAATTCCTGCTCCCAACGACTGGCGTTCATGTTTTCCTGACCACGCCGGTAAGCTATCGTGACATTCTCCGCACCGATCAGTTTGGCCTGTACTGCTGCATCAATTGCCGTCATGCCGCCGCCTATCACCACAACGTGTCGACCCACCGCAATATCGGTGTAATCTTTGGACTGTCGCAGGTCAGCTATAAACTGCACCGCATCAGTTACATGTGTGAGCTCAGCACCTGAAATTGATAACTTGTTTGTGCCATCGAGCCCGACACCAAGAAAAACTGCGTCGTGATTGTTTTGCAAGTCTGCGAGTGCGATGTCACTACCCAGCGCCTGTCCTTGTTTTACCTCTATGCCACCAATAGAAAGTAACCATGCCACTTCATTGTTTGCGAAGTTATCAACCGTTTTATAGGCGGCGATTCCGTATTCGTTTAATCCGCCCGGCTTATCATTGGCATCGTAGATGGTGACATCATGACCGTGCATCGCAAGTCGGTGTGCACAGCTTAAACCCGCGGGACCCGCGCCGATGACTGCTACCTTTTTGCCCGACAATTCAGCGCGCGAATACGGTTGTGAGCCGTCTGCCATTAGGGTATCGGTGGCAAAGCGCTGCAAGCGCCCGATTTCTACCGGCTTGCCTTCTGCCTCTTCGCGTACGCATGCCTGCTCGCAGAGTGTTTCGGTCGGACAGACCCTGGCGCACATACCACCAAGGATATTTTGATCGAATATGGTTTTCGCGGCTGCCCTGGGAGTGTCTGTGCTGATTTGCCGGATGAACAGCGGAATATCAATTCCTGTAGGACAGGCGGTAATGCACGGGGCGTCATGGCAAAAGTAGCATCTGTCAGCAGCTACCTGAGCTTCGTGAGCATCGAGCGGACCGTGCAGGTCTGCGAAGTTGTGTTCAAGTACATCAGCCTGCAAACGCCCAGCTGTAACGCCGGCGGTTCGAGTCGATTCTGCCACGACCACCTTCCTCAATTAACCGATTTCGTGATCTAGCATAAATGATATTTGATCAAATGATCAAATATCATTTTGGTGTCATTACACGGTCGTGTCGTTTGTGCA
>CAYPDN010000619.1:0-1659 GCA_964409445.1 uncultured Granulosicoccaceae bacterium | reverse complement strand
TTGAGCGTGAGCGTGGCATCACGATCAAAGCGCAATCGGTATCGCTTGAGTACACTGCCAGGGATGATCAGGTATATCTGTTGAACTTTATCGACACACCTGGCCATGTCGACTTCTCTTATGAGGTGTCGCGCTCACTGGCTGCCTGCGAGGGAGCGTTGCTTGTCGTTGATGCATCGCAAGGTGTTGAAGCTCAGAGTGTTGCCAACTGCTACACAGCCATCGAACAAGATCTCGAAGTCATACCAGTACTCAACAAAATTGATTTACCAGCCGCAGAACCCGAACGCGTGGTTGATGAAATAGAAGAGATTATTGGTCTTGAAGCTCATGATGCCGTGTTGTGCAGCGCCAAGACTGGTGTCGGCATTGATGAGCTGCTTGAGATGCTGGTTGAGCGAGTACCGGCACCCGAAGGCAGTTCCGATGATCCGTTACAGGCGTTGATTATTGATTCCTGGTTTGACAACTTCGTCGGTGTAATCTCGTTAATTCGAATTGTCAGCGGCAGTGTTAAAAAGCGCGACAAGATCAAGATTGTTTCAACCGGTCGTACATTTCAAACTGATTCAGTCGGTGTGTTTACCCCAAAGAGAACCGAGACCGCGGAACTTAAAACTGGTCAGGTCGGCTATATCATTGCTGGTATAAAAGAGATCGATGCAGCCCGTGTGGGCGATACCATCACACTGGAAAATCGGCCGTGTGAGATGCCACTGGACGGATTCAAAGAAGTGCAACCGCGTGTATTTGCCGGTTTGTACCCATCGAGCTCCGATGACTATGAATCATTTCGCGACGCTCTTCAGAAGCTGCGCTTAAACGATGCGGCACTTGCTTATGAGCCGGAAACCTCTGAAGCGCTGGGGTTCGGGTTTCGTTGTGGTTTCCTTGGGATGCTGCATATGGAAATTGTGCAGGAGCGTCTTGAGCGTGAGTACAACCTTGACCTGATCACAACAGCGCCAACGGTTATCTATGAGCTGCTTGATACATCTGAGAATATCAGTTACATCCATAATCCGTCACAGCTGCTGCCACCAAACGAACTCGAAGAAGTCAGAGAGCCTATAATTCAGGCCAATATTCTGGTGCCGAATGACTACCTCGGTGACGTTATCACCCTTTGTGTAGAGAAGCGTGGCGTACAGAAGAACATGATGTATGTTGGCAGACAGGTGTCACTCACTTATGAGCTACCCCTCAGTGAGGTAGTACTCGACTTTTTTGATCGCCTTAAATCATGTAGCCGTGGCTTTGCATCATTTGATTATGCGTTTCTGCGGTTTCAAGCGGCAGATCTGGTTAAGGTAGATATTCTAATTAATGGCGATCAGGTCGATGCGCTGGCGGTCATAGTGCACCGCGATCGCGCACAGTCGCGAGGCCGTGAGTTAGCCGAGAAAATGAAGGAATTAATTCCACGTCAGATGTTTGATGTTGCGGTGCAGGCGGCAATTGGCAACCACATTATCGCGCGCAGCAACGTCAAGGCATTGCGTAAAAATGTGACCGCAAAATGTTATGGCGGTGATATAACGCGTAAAAAGAAATTATTAGAAAAACAGAAGGCTGGCAAACGACGTATGAAACAAATCGGGCGCGTTGAAATACCGCAAGAGGCGTTTCTCGCTGTGCTGCAAGTCGACACTAAATCTT
>CAYPDN010000618.1:0-1693 GCA_964409445.1 uncultured Granulosicoccaceae bacterium | reverse complement strand
AGGTAAAGCTGCTTGGGTCGGATACCTTTGTCACCGGTACGCTGCGCGGGCTCAGAAAAATGTATTGCCCCCATGGCCTCAACAGTCCCGCCTTTTATTTCACGAAAGTTACCAGGCTTTTGAGGATCGTCGCTGTAGAGCGTTACTTCGTGACCTATTAACGTACACGGCAAAAAGGCATCGCTGTTTATCCAGATTTTTCCATCGGCACCAATCTTACGCACCTGCATGCGAATTTTATCTGCGTGACCGATAATCATTACGGTAAACATATTGTCTTTACCCGGGTGGGTATCCCAAACAACTCCAGCGTTCCCCTGAAATCGATGCACATCCCAGCTCTTGGGTGCAAACTTGGACATATACGGGTTTATTACGCCTTCGGTCATCGCACTCTCGAGTCCGACCGGGCTCGGCGCAGCAACAATATCCCGCATCACTTTGAATTGGGATTCAGGCATGGACTTCGTCCAGGGCGCAGTTTTACTCATTAATTTATTCCACAGTAGTTACTTGACAGACAAAACGAAGTTTCGCTTTTTAGATGCAAAAAGTATAGACCGAATTTACACCGAAAGTTGGCAGCAAGAGATCGAGTGCCGAAGAATTATAAAACGATCAGGAAAGCGCCTGCCGAAGACGCTCGATGCGCTTGCGATTGGCCCCCAAATCACTGTGCCCGACACGTGACGACGAGCGCACCTGTAGTTTATCGGTATCAATACGTATCTGCACATCATCGACAAATTTAAAGATTCCACTGGTAAAGGTTGCTTGTATTATCCTGCCATCATTGGCCGTCACCTTTCCACCCGCGGACTCTATTGCTGCTACAACACTGTCCACTCTTTCCTCTTTAGCTCCGGCAGCCAATTCAATCGGTTCAATGTAATGTTCATCTGAAGAGTCCTGCATACTGGAGACACAGTTAGGCTTCGAGCCGCAAACTGCCAATTCATTGCCGGATAAAGACGGAGGCGCGTAAGCTGCTGACCTTTTTCCCTGATAGAGAAAATACGCGCTCAGCAATAAAACGAGAATCGCCAACACAATAACAATTTTCAAAACACCTGCCTCCAGATACAAAATATAGATCTCAGCTTACCCTGCAACCATACCTCTGAACCCGTTTCGGTGTATTCTCTAAGATAAATGTCGCCGAGGTTTTCACAATGACAACTTATGAGAATGAGCATGCTCATCATCACGCACCGCCTTCGGAAATCGAAGAGCGGGTGAAGCAGCTCGAATCTTTGCTAATCGATAAAAATCTGGTCGACCCGCAAAGCCTTGACCTGTTAGTTGACACCTACCAAAATCGCGTCGGCCCCAGAAACGGTGCCGCTGTGGTCGCACGCGCATGGACTGATCCTGATTATCGCAAGCGACTACTTGAGGACGCAACATCAGCAATCATGGAAATGGGCTATGCCGGCCGACAGGGCGAACACATGGTCTGTGTCGAAAATACTCCAACAGTGCACAACATGGTTGTATGTACTTTGTGCTCCTGCTACCCGTGGCCGGTACTTGGCCTGCCACCAGCATGGTACAAGGCCAGTAGTTACCGAGCACGAGCAGTATCAGAGCCACGCGCCGTGCTAAAAGAGTTCGGTACTGAACTGGATCAAAAAGTTGAAGTCCGTGTTTGGGATTCTACGGCTGAAATCCGTTATTTGGTACTGCCGATGCA
>CAYPDN010000617.1:0-1708 GCA_964409445.1 uncultured Granulosicoccaceae bacterium | reverse complement strand
AAGCTATGAAAATCGCCACTGTCGAGGCGATTGCAGAAATCGCTACGCGTGAGATTTCTGATGTAGTCGCTTCCGCCTATGGTGACACCACTTTTGGGTTTGGTCGCGACTATCTGATTCCCAAACCTTTCGACCCGCGTTTGATGACTACCATCCCTGTAAGAGTCGCAAAGGCGGCGATGGATAGTGGTGTAGCCACCAGACCCATTACAGATTTCGAAGAGTACGAAAACAAGCTCAAAGACTTTATATTCAAGTCTGGCATGGCGATGAAACCGGTGTTTGCCAAAGCCATGTCCAACCCGCAACGAGTAGTCTTTGCCGAAGGGGAATCAAGACGCGTGATCAACGCTGTCCAGGTACTGGTGGACGACGGAATCTGCCAGCCAATCCTGCTTGGGCGACAATCTGTAATCGAACAAAATATTAAAAAATTTAGTCTGCGACTTAAACCCGGTATCGATTTCACTATCATCGATCCGATGAACAACCCGGACGAAATACAGTATTCAAACGCCTACCTTGCACTAATGGGACGCAACGGTGTGACCCCTGCATACGCAAAATCTGTCGTTAGAACCAGAGCGACTGCACTGGCGGCGTTGATGGTTAATACGGACAACGCCGACGCAATGATCTGCGGTACACAAGGAGCTTACGTCCGCCATCTGCGCTATGTAAAAGGAATAATCGGCTTACACAAAGACATCACTGATTGCTCTGCTGTCATACTACTTGTGCTGCACAAAGGTACTTACTTTCTGACCGACACTCATGTCACAGTTGACCCGAACGCTGAGCAGGTGGCAGAAACCGCTATGCTTGCATCCAAAGTAGTACAGCAGTTTGGCATGAGCCCCAAAGTTGCGCTGATCTCACACTCGAATTTCGGCAGCAGAGATAACGACAGCAGCCGCAAAATGCGCAAAGCGCGGGAAATAATCAGTGAACGCTATCCGGACCTCCCGGTTGAGGGCGAAATGCACGCTGATGCTGCGGTGAATGAATCCATCAGAGATCACATTTTTCCGGATTCAGCCTATCGCGGTGCTGCCAACCTGATGGTGTTGCCAGATCTGGATGCAGCCAATATCGCTTACAATATGGTCAAGGTCTTTGGCGATGGCCTGCCGGTCTGACCGGTACTGGTCGGATTAAACAAGCCCGCGCACGTTCTTACCGAGGCAGTTTCAGTTCGCGGCATCGTTAATATGTGTGCCGTAGCAGCCGTTGAGGCAATCGACCAGCGTGCTGGCCGTGGAAAAGCATAGAATTCCGCCCTTTATGACCAACCCGGACGACAACCCGGAAGAAACGGCTCCAGATACATCTTTTATTGCCGACGACTTCTAGATACTCACCATCCGATACTAATACTGTCGTAATTCAGAAACCCGTAGTCGCGCATTTACCATGCACAATGGCTCGCAAGCCCTAACCTTGCGAAACTACACATAAATTCCGTTTGTGACACCTGCAGCGGATACAAAAATTCAAGGCACCGCATCCCCGGTGCTGCTTTTGAGAGTACAAGCCGATGTCTGAAGAAGAATACGATGACGAAGAAGAGATTATTCTCTCGGAGCTTGATGACGATGAACTGGTCGAGCAAATGCACGACGACCTGTACAACGGCTTGCGTGAAGAAATTGTCGAAGGTACCAATATCCTGCTGGAACGCAAATGGTCCCCCGACAAGGTACTGAAC
>CAYPDN010000616.1:0-1708 GCA_964409445.1 uncultured Granulosicoccaceae bacterium | reverse complement strand
ACTTCAACAGACACTTGACCCCAGATATTTTCGAGTTGAAATACATCGCCGGTACAGCAAGACATTGTCGATAAAAACTGGATAGCGTTTACGCTTGTTTTATGCTCATATATATAGAGGGAATATGTTTTAAATTGTAGGGAGGGAAAATTACCACTTTAAATCAACTCATACGATTCGGGTGCTGGATATCGAAATGCACGATACGTCTATGCAAGAGGTTCTTGATGCTCTGTCGGGCCTACCCCGCGAGCAGCTGGCAGATGCAGCTTCCTGGTTCTCCAAAGATCTTGCCGACGATGCTGATGAAAGATTGGGGTCCGATGATGGCCTTGCTCAGATCTTTCCATACTCAAATTTCTCAGTCGATGAGATTTCTGTAGCGTCGATTTTTTCAAAAAGCGATAGGTATTCAATTGATCAGCTGCTATCCGATACTGCTGGTCACTGGGGTATGCTTGTGGGCAGTTGGGTAGCGATTCGTCTGGATGATAAATCTTCCCCGGGCAGCGGACGTTTATTGTTGATAGAGAAGGCCGGGCTTCACACCTTTCTTGATCGTTTATTTAGTATCAACGCACTTACTGCAGCTGAAAAGCTGATTCTTATACAGGTTGTGTGCGGGCAAAATCTGAAAGAAGCTGCGGCAATCGATGGGCTCAGCTGGGAAACAAAGCGTACACATTTTAAGTCCGTGATTGCAAAGACGGGTATTGCCAGTCAGGGAGAATTGGCCAGCTACGTGGTTGCACAGCTCCTGATCAGTTTGCATGATCACAGCCGTCAGAGTGAGAAGCACAATGCCTTTTTAGCAGCTGCAGATCGCTTCATGGCTGACGGTGTCAGGACGTTGATAGTGAGAGACGACGATGGCGGTACTCATCGCATGCTTGATTTAGGCCCCAAGCGTGGTCACCCTGTGATTCTCTTGCACTCTCAAATTATCCCTGAGATTCTGCCTGAACTTCTCGAGGCTCTGGCCCGGCAAAACATGAGGTTCGTTTTTCCACTAAGGCACGGTCAGTTTGGTCCATTGGATGGCAAAGTTACGTTTGAAGAGTACCGCGCTCATGCCATAGCGGGAATAGACAAGGCGATAGCAATATTCGGTGATGACAGAGTACCGCTGGTGTGTTTACAGTCGGGTTACTATTTTGGCTTGCGGTATGCTGATCTTTATCCGGAGAAGATCGACCAACTAATCTTCTTGGCAGCGAGCTACAAACCAGCGTCAGGCAAAAAACTAGGCAACCTCAGAAGGCAATACGTTGCCCTTTTAACAAAAAATGCGTGGCTGGTGGATAAGGTTATGGATTTCATCAGAAAGAAAATCGAAAATCCACGTAATTTAAAATCCTTGATTGCAGATGATTGTAAACAAAGCAGTGATGATCTGAGAATTATCGATGAGTTGTTTGACGATCCTCAGCGAGTAAAATGCTTGCAAAACTGCCTTCTTCAGTCCGGGATTTCGATACGTCACGAATATAAAATTCTTGGTCAGCCTGACTGGTCTGGCATTGACGAAAATATACACAGAAAGCACTTCATACATGGCCAGTCCGACGGTGTCTACTCGTTGGAATCTATACGTGAACTGGCACAGGAAGTTGGCGCATCATTAACCGTAATTAGTGGGGTCGGGCAAATGTTTGTCGGTGAAAAAATACTGGAAGCTGTTGATGCTATCGCCGACTCATTGGAGCAA
>CAYPDN010000615.1:0-1717 GCA_964409445.1 uncultured Granulosicoccaceae bacterium | reverse complement strand
TTATCACGAATGCTTCAATTGGCATCCGTTGATCTGAATGCCCGACGCAGACACCAGACTGCCAGTACAAATATAAGCCACCCCCAAAGCGGCACTCCAAACAATCGCAGGAGTTCGCCACTACCCAGCAGCGTAACCAGTGTTGCACAAATAAAAAAACCAGCGGCACAAATTGCATAAACAACCGCTGTTGTCTGCAGACCAGTGGGGTTAGTTTTGCCAACACTCGCAGAGTTGCCGGCAGCACCAGCCACCGCACCGTACCTGCCAACCTGAATACCTGATGGCACAGTACCGCCATTAGCACCGGTGGCAAGAAACTGGTGAACCAGTCCCGGCATCTCCGGTAATAACCTTACCCACTCGGGTGCATTGCGCTGAATTTCCCGCAACACGGTTAATGGACTGTTCTGTTCGATCATAAAGCCTTTAAGTATCGGCCTCGCGGTCTTCCACAGATCCAGCTGCGGGTATAATTGTCGACCCAGTCCCTCAACATTCAACAGTGTTTTTTGCAATAGCACCAGCTGCGGCTGTACTTCCATTTGAAATCGTCGCGCAGTCTGAAACAAACGCAACAACACCTGACCAAAAGATATTTCCTCCAGAGGTTTTTCAAAAATCGGTTCACACACAGTACGAATTGAAGACTCAAACTCTTCAATTCGGGTATCAGCCGGCACCCAGCCACTATCAACGTGCAATCGAGCGACTTTGTAGTAGTCCTGTTCAAAAAACGCCAACAGATTTTGCGACAGATAGTGGCGATCTTCATCGGTTAACGTACCCACAATGCCAAAATCAACTGCAATGTATGACGGATCGTGCGGCTTGTCTTCAGAGACAAAGATGTTCCCGGGATGCATGTCAGCATGGAAGAAATTGTCTCTAAACACCTGGGTAAAAAAGATGTTCACACCGCGTTCGGCGAGCTTTTCAAGATCAACTCCCTTAGCTCTCAGTTCATCGGTATGCGAAATCGGGATACCCTTAATGCGCTCCATAACCATCACATCATCGCCCGTATAGTCCCAATAGACCTCCGGTATATACAGTTCGTTAGAGTCTTCGAAGTTTCTTCGTAGCTGGGCAGCATTGGCAGCTTCTCGCTGCATATCAAGTTCATCGTAAATCGTCTTTTCATACTCACTGACAACTTCACGAGGTTTAAGGCGTTTACTTTCTGACCAGAAGGAATTAGCCAAATCGGCTAATAAAAACATTAGTGATAAATCGCGATCAATAGTTTTTTTAATATCTGGCCGCAGCACTTTGACGACCACCTGTTCACCGCTGTGCATCGTCGCTGCATGTACCTGAGCAATAGACGCTGAAGCCAGCGCTTCACTTTCAAATTCTGCAAACAGCTCAGCGACGGTACTATTCAGCGATTTCTCTATGCTTTGTATTGCCTGCTCCGACGGGAACGGAGGCACTCTATCCTGCAGCAGTGCGAGTTCCGCCGCTATATCATCCGGCAATAAGTCGCGCCGAGTCGATAACATTTGACCGAACTTAACGAATACCGGGCCAAGCTCTTCAAGTGCACGACGCAACCTTTCAGCACGCGGTAATTCTCTGGTGTCTTTATGTCGCCACCGGTCGGGAGACAGTGCAGTCACAAGCTTCAATGACATCGAAGGTTGCAGATCCAGTAACAACTGATCTATGCCGTAGGTCAGTAACACCTTTTGAATGGTGTAGAGCCTTGAGATTC
>CAYPDN010000614.1:0-1719 GCA_964409445.1 uncultured Granulosicoccaceae bacterium | reverse complement strand
CAGACATCCGATCACACACAGCCAATTAACGTAAAAGCCGACGCCTCGGTCTTCGACGAACGAAGAGGCACACAAACCTTGACTGGTAATGTCGAAGTGACCCAAGGCTCATTGTCGATAACAGCCGACAAAATAGAAATACAAATCAAAGACGGTGCCTTGTATCAAATTACAGGCACGGGTTCACCGATAATATTTCAGCAGTTAACCCAGGACAATCAACTGGTACGTGGTGAGTGCAATGAAATTATCTACAACACCGTCACAACGGAAATTACCTTTCGAGGCAATGCCAACTTTGAAAGACCAGGTCAGAAGCTAACGGGAAACACCATTGAATATAACCTGCGCGAACTCACATTCAAGGCAACAGGCAACAACGAAGGCAGGGTTAACATAACTCTGCAACCGGCCCAACTAAAACCCTGAAGTGCCCGAGGCAGCCAATTGCGCAGCCAAACCGCAGCCAATTACGCAACCTGGCACCGTAAAACCATCGATCGCTGATCAAGATACTTAAATATGTCCACGCTGGTAGCCAAAGATCTGAAGAAGTCCTACAGCAAGCGTACCGTGCTTGATGGTGTCTCGATGCACATCAATCAGGGCGAGGTTGTCGGGTTGCTGGGACCAAACGGGGCTGGTAAAACGACATGCTTTTATATAATCGTCGGTCTGGTAAAACCGGACGGCGGCAAAATCATACTTGAAGACCATGACATCACCAACGCCCCGATGCACATCCGCGCACGCCTGGGTGTCGGTTACCTGCCGCAGGAAGCTTCAGTTTTCAGAAAAATGACGGTGGAAGAAAACATTGTTTCTATTCTTCAATATCGACCCGAACTGGAAAAACGCGACTACAGAGACATCACTGAAAACCTGCTTAGCGAACTGCAAATTTCGCATATAAAAGACAGCCTCGGCATGAGCCTCTCTGGTGGTGAGAGACGTCGGGTTGAAATCGCCAGAGCACTGGCAGCTGACCCGGTTTTTATTTTACTTGATGAACCTTTCGCAGGTGTTGATCCAATATCAGTTATCGATATCCAACGCATAATCAGTCACTTGCAACAACGAGGAATAGGTGTGTTAATAACAGACCATAACGTTCGCGAAACATTGGGCATTTGCGAACGCGCCTACATCCTTAGTGACGGCGGCTTAATTGCCGAGGGTACGGCGGAAGATATTTTGCAAAACCAACAGGTAAAAGAAGTCTATCTCGGCGAAAGCTTTACCCTATAGCTTCATAAATCTCAGCTGCCCATACACTGCTGCCGATGCACAACTTCGTAACCAGTGGGCACCAGAAATAGCACCAATAAAAATGGCAATCAGATGGATAGTCATTGCAATGACGCCAGAAGTCCTGCAGCAGCAACAACCTCTCCATTTTCATCAATGTAATGAGACTTTGATCCCGGTATATAAATAATGTTGAAATGACATTGCAGTTGGGTACATTTGAACCATACTTTACCTGTACGTCATAAACTGCTTGTTTGTATTGCAAACATACCAGTGACGACAACGTAAACAATAAAACAGACGTTGGCTGATGAGCATCCGCAGTGCTCAACCGAGGAAGCCACGAGTATGTAGACGCTGACAGCTCTATCGCCAGCCAAACCTACGTATAAGTCTGCATAACAATGGTAAAGCGCACGGTATGAAGCAATCTCTACAAATGAAAATGGGCCAGCAACTGGCCATGAC
>CAYPDN010000613.1:0-1722 GCA_964409445.1 uncultured Granulosicoccaceae bacterium | reverse complement strand
GCCATCGCCTCGGGACGGGCAGCCAGATCTACATCGGTGTAACTTCGATATGCCAGTACCGGCAGTGCAGCAGGATAGTTAGCACCCAACAGTGCAGGAATCTCATAGGCACCGAAGGTAAACGCGAATACCATCACCGATGCTGACAACATTCCGGGAAATATCAGTGGCAGTAAAACATATCTGAAAGACTGCCAGCGGCTGGCACCTAAAGAGCGAGAGACGCTTTCATAGTCTTCACCTATCGATTGCATATTGGCCAGCACAATAACACCAATGAAAGGTACTTCTTTCCAAACATACTGAAGGATAATGCCGATCGCGTAGGGATCGAATATCAGCGCTGGAAAATCTGAGGGTCCGGCAATCATACCCCACTGTGCAGCCAGCCGGGCAAAACTACCTGACTGGGAAAACAGATACAAAATGCCGATAGCACCTACCAGGTGCGGCACCGTCAGGTTTAGCTGAAACAGAAAATTGACTATCGCCCGACCGATAAATTGTCTTCTCAACAATAATGCGGCACCAACTGCCAGAATGCATGAGATAACAGTTGACGTAAACGCGATGTGAAACGTGAGCAGAAACGACAAATAAAATTCTTTGTCGGTAAACACGGAAACATAGGCGCTCAGGTTCGGTTCATTCAGCCCAATGATCGGCATATAGTTGAAGCTGCGCATCAGGCCAATCAGCAGCCCGCCAAAAAACAGCACAACAATGATGCTCAGTGCAGGAAAAAGCAATAAGCCTATTTTTAGTTTGTCGGACATAAAAGGCGTGCCACACCAGAGACCAGTGTCGAGTAACCGCCGCTATAAGAGCAGACGGTTATTGCCTCAACTGGACTCTGGTGCACTTGCATATATTAGGGCAAGTTTAGCGCTGCTATTTTCCGACGTTTTCCTGCCAGCCTTTTTCAATGGCTGATATCCATGAAGCCTGTAACTCTGGCAAAGCTGCTTTAGCAAGCTCTGCCGCAGGGACTACGTTCGGATGTGCTTTTATAGCGCCAAATTTAGCCTGGATATCATCGCTTGTGCGCGATACTTCAATGACTGTATTAGCACCCCAGACATCCGGCATGGCTTTTTGAAGCTGCGCTTCACCAGACAGCAACACGTTTTGTAAAACCAGAGCAGCCGCTTTATTCGGCGAGTTGAACGGGATTATTGTGTAGTTGGTGTTGCCGATCGTGCCATCGCTAAGGCCGTACCCTTGTGTGGTTGGAGGAAAAGTACCATCTTCAATTTTGAGACCGACACCCGCAGGTTCGTAGTTGAAAGTCAGATCCACTTCCGAGTTTGCGTATAGTTGCTCCATAGCAGCAACACTTGCCGGGTAGGTTTTACCATCACGCCAAAGGCTCGGTTCCAGATCATTGAGTATTTCCCAGGTTTTCTTTGCGACTTCATCATAGGTTTCCTGGTTAAATTCTCCGAGCAAATTGTCAACCCCGCCAGCTGCGTGGTAGAAGACATGACGCACAAACACCGAACCATTAAAGTCTGGTGGTGCAGGATAGGTGAATTTACCCGGGTTCGCCTTAGCCCACTCAATAAGTTCTGCGATGGACTTTGGTGGTGCATCAGTTCTGGCTGTGTCATAGGCAAAAGCAAACTGTGTTTTTGACCACGGCACTTCGCAACCATCTACCGGTACGCCAAAATCGTTGGCAATGGAAGGATTGTCCCAGTCAACCAGTTCGTTATTCGGCAG
>CAYPDN010000612.1:0-1731 GCA_964409445.1 uncultured Granulosicoccaceae bacterium | reverse complement strand
TAGCTGGGATTCATTATTATGGCCGGGAGATTTCAGTATTGATGTGGCTGATCGTGCAAGTCATTAATAAGCTTGTCCGCACGGCTCGTTGCACTGCCTGAGCAGTCGCGACGAATGACAAGTATACCAAAACAGCTGCCGTCTATCTTCTGTCTATTACCTGTCTATCAGACCGTTTAAATGAGAGATTATCGAGATGGCTTACCGACACACAAAAGCTTATCAGTACACCAGATCAACATCACTGACACCGGCAGTTCGGTATAGCGACTCGAGCAGTTGAGAAGACGGATTGATATGCCACTCCTCGCCGAGCCTGATTCTCGCAGTTGCCTTGTCATTGGTGTAATCGATAGCGACCGGCAGACGCCCACCGCTGCGATGCGACGCCAGCGCCAGCTGTATATCGGCCAGAGAATCATCGTTGCCACCGTCCCACGTTAGCAGCAGCAACCGGGCAAACCGTTCGCGCGCGTCTTCGATCGAGTAGATCTGCCTGGCCCTGATACTGAAACCACCACTGAACTGATCGATTCCCAGGCCTCCTTCGATAACCACCATCGTATCCTGTGACAACTTATGCCCATCCGTTTCCAGCAGCTCACCGGTGACCACTACATCCACTTTGGCGGTACAGTCATCGAGGGTTGCTGTCATGATCTTGCTGCCGCGGTTTGTCGCTCTGATCCGCAAGTCGGTAATCAAGCCTGCAACAACCACGTCGACGGTTGCACGACTGGCGCGGCTGTCACCATGAGCAGCGCCTCCTCCACCTGGCACACGTGCGCACTGATCAGCCAGACGACCACTGGTGATTTTTGATAGCTCAGGCAGGTAAGGTTCTATCGGGTGGCCCGACAAATAAAGACCGGTTGATTTCCTTTCAAGAGACAACCTCTCAATCTCAGACCACGGCTCGACAGGCACCAGTTCAATATCAAGCTCCTGCGTGCCGTCGCTCTCACCGAACATATCAGACTGACCGCTTTGCTTGTCACGTGCCTGTTGACTCGCTGCATTTAACGCAAGCGGCAAATTTGCCAGAAGTGTAGCGCGCCCGTGCCAGCGCTTATTATCCTGCCTGGCATTCTCATCACTCGCATTCTCACTACCGGGCGCGTTAGCCTCTGAGCTCTCATTAACCGGTATAAGGGAATCGAGTGCACCGGCACGAATCAAACCTTCGAGCACACTGCGGCTTACGTTTACGTCTCCAATGCGCTGACATAAGTCCAGCAGATTTTTGAACTTACCGCCGCTCTCGCGCTCTTCAAGCATTTTGTCAATGACGCCTTCACCGACACCTTTGATCGCTGCAAGTCCGTAGCGGACAGTCTTTTTATCTACCGGGGTAAAGGTTGTTTCAGAATAATTGATTTCCGGTGGCAACAACTTACAGTCGTACTGTTGCAAATCTTCAACCGTGCGCACTACTTTTTCAGTTGCGTCCATATCTGCGGTTAGCACAGCACTGTAAAACTCTGCCGGATAATGACATTTGAGCCATGCTGTCTGATAGGACAATACTGCATAGGCTACCGAGTGTGATTTATTAAATCCATATCCTGCAAACTTTTCCACCAGATCAAATATATTCTTCGATAGATGTTCAGCAATTCCATTTTCACTACAACCTTCAGTAAAGACACTGCGCTGTTTGGCCATCTCTTCAGGTTTCTTTTTACCCATTGCGCGGCGCAACACATCAGCTCCACCCAATGTATAACCGGC
>CAYPDN010000611.1:0-1739 GCA_964409445.1 uncultured Granulosicoccaceae bacterium | reverse complement strand
GACCGAGAAAAGTGTCTGCTGGTGTTGCGCCAAACAAAGCTGCCAGATCTGGTTTATCGTTTGTCATGTCGTTGGTTTTATCGGAGTAATTTTGATTGATAATTTGCGGTCTCGCTATCGCACAACACTACCGTAAACACTCATTCTTATGGTTTGGATTGGTATAGTTGTGCTTTGCGCGTAGCGGAATCAGGATTCGAATGCGGACAAGCAAGAGCTAGCATGAATAATAACGCGTGTTTTCTTATACATGAGAAGAGTTCTGACCCTGGACGCGTCCAAAAGCGACTAAACGCTTGATTAACAGTGCGAATTTCATTGATATCTGCGTTAGCTCCTATACACTGAAAGTTCGCCAATAGTGCGGACTTTTCTTCTTTCACGGCTACAAATCATGATAGCTACTGCACCAAAAACTCTGCTGTTTTTACTTTTTCTCAGTTATTTCGGTTACGCGATCAGCGGTGATAATACCACTGAAGATGATATGTCGACTAAAGATGATATGTCGGCAACAGATGAAGCGTTAGCTGGCAATAGTGAGGCAGGAGAAGAGAGATACAACAAATCCTGCATCAACTGTCACGGGGCTGCGGGTAAAGGGGTGGCCAGTTATCCGAAAATATCAGGAAATGAAATTTCGGATACAACATCAAAGTTAGAAACTTACCGGGATGGAATCAAGATTGGACCCAATTCTTCTTTGATGATTATGATGGCAAAGCCATTAACAGATGAAGAAATCGCCAATTTGGCGGCGTATTTAAAAGATGCAACACCATGATGTAACTTAGTCAATAACACCAGTGAGGAAAACAAATGATTAAATACAGGAAGACTGTATCAGCGATTGCAGCAGCCGCTGTCTTCGTGATCGGGTTGGCTTCTAATGCCCATGCCGATGGCCATGGGGGAATGAATGTCCCGATGATTGAAACAACAGAGTTTATGACCGGGCTTGAAAACCCATGGGACATGGCTTTTCTGCCTGACGGAACATTGTTCTATACGGAGAAATGTAAAGGTCTTTCCGTGCGATCAAGCTCTGGTGATGTAACCGCACTTTATGGAATAAAAGGTTCCAGCGGCTACGGCGATACCGGAGATGATCTTTTCTGCGACGGACAAGCCGGTATATTGGGCGTAGTTGCCGATGCCGACTTTGAAAATAATCGCGCGCTATACGTTTATTCTTCATCCACCAAATATTATGGTGATGGCTGTAAAACCAACTTTGAAAAGTGTGACGGTAACATTGTGATGAAATTTAAGGTCAGCGATGACCTTAAGAGCGTTTCTGACCGCACAGACATTGTCACAGACATTCAATATAAGCCGTTCGAATCGGATCAACCATTCGGTGGGCCCGGCGCTCACAATGGTGGCAGATTACGCATTGGACCTGAAGGATACCTGTGGGTAACCGGTGGTGATCGTCACAGAGGAATTTGTCCTCAGGATGGCCAGTTGCTTTGCGGCAAAGTACTGAGGATTGATGGTGACGGTAACGGACACCCTGACAACAGCCCGCCTGAAGGTTTTGACAACCGTATCTACACATACGGGCATAGAAACGTTCAAGGCATAGATTTTCGTCCGAGTGATGGCAGAGCGTTCACAGCAGAACACGGACCATGGCACAGTGATGAAATTACAGCGCTGGTCAATGGCGGTAATGCCGGTTGGGATCCTGCACAGAATGTAGGCGGCAGAGGCGAATGCCCTGACGAGTACTGCGG
>CAYPDN010000610.1:0-1763 GCA_964409445.1 uncultured Granulosicoccaceae bacterium | reverse complement strand
GATACCAGATTTAGTTCTGGAGGACTACTTTCAGTCACTGTTGAATTTTTAGCTAACAGTAAATGGACGTCAATGGCAGCTATCCTGTTTGTTGCATCAATCACAGTGCTTGCGAGGGATCACATTATAATTCAGTTTCTATTAACGATGATTGTCACAGCAATAGCAGCTCTATCCGTATCACTCTATTCAAGGTATCGCTCAGAGTACAGTCAACAAATCGACAGATTGCATAAACTGGCATATCAGGATGAGCTCACGGGATTGTCAAACAGGCGAGATATTCTCATGCAACTTGAGAATGCGATAAATAATCGAACTACAGGCTGGGTACTGATGGTTGATCTTGATGGATTTAAACAGGTTAACGATATGCATGGGCATGAAACCGGGGATAAAATACTTAAGTTTGCTGCAGACCGACTCAGTCACACGCTGGTGAGTAATTGCAAGCTCGCACGTCTGGGTGGAGATGAGTTTCTAGTACTGGTAGATGACTCTCAAGAGCTGAACAAACTGGTTGAAGATATTAAACTTAGTATTGCCACTCCATTCCTTATCAGCGGCAGTTGTATTTGTATTGGCGCGAGCGTTGGCGCTGCGCGTTTGTATAAAGCCTCCCACAATGTTGGCGATTTGCTTCGACGTGCGGATACAGCGATGTATCTGGACAAATCCATGTGCAAAAAGAAAAGCAATTTGAAGCGGCAGGTACCACACGACGGTCCTGGTCTCTCTGATTGCAGGAATGGGTAGTTTTATAAAAATACAGTGACAAAGCTATAGCGCCGCGGGGTGATCAGGCACGGAGTGATCAGGCGATGACTTTTCAGTGGTGCAATTCCACGTACCTCGCATCTGCGCTACACGGTTATTTTTTCCACACTGCCATCACTATTTCCCAACAGCAAAACATCTGCAGGACGTTGTGCAAACAAGCCACAGGTAACAACCCCTGTTAGTTGATTGAGCTGCTGCTCAAGTTCTGTTGGGTTTTCAATTTTCATGTTATGCACATCTAAAATGATATTGCCGTTGTCGGTTCTGAATTGATCTCTTAACTCAGGGTCGCCGCCCAGTTTGACAATCTCACGGGCAACGTAGCTGCGTGCCATCGGGATTACTTCAATCGGTAGTGGAAAACTCCCGAGCATATCGACTTTTTTTGACGCATCGGCAATGCAGACAAACTGATGGCTCGCTGCGGCTACAATTTTCTCGCGAGTCAGAGCCCCTCCGCCGCCCTTGATCAGGTGTAGCTCAGAGTTTGCCTCGTCCGCACCGTCGATATAAACAGACAATGGGCCCGAGGCGTTTAGATCGTGCAAATCTATCCCCGCCGCTTTTAAACGCTCGGCTGTGGCTTCCGAGCTTGCAACCGCCCCATCAATAACGATGGGTGAGTCAGCCAGTGCATCGATAAAAAAATTTGCGGTGCTGCCGGTGCCGACACCGATGACCGTCTTTTCCACAACCCAATCGAGTGCGGCAATTGCAGCAGCTCTTTTCATTTCATCACTGGTCATTTTATTGGTGGCCATGTTGCTCGTCATTGTCCTGTTGTGCCAATTTGTTTGCCAATGAGCCATTTGGGAGCGCAGTACTTCCACCTGGGACCGGCATTGGTTAGAGTGACCGTATATTACGCGAGGTCCTATGGATCACTACATAAAAAAGATATTAACTGCCAGAGTCTACGATGTTTCGAAAGAAACACCGCTTGAAATTGCCCCGGGATTAAGCTCAAAAACTGACAATCATGT
>CAYPDN010000609.1:0-1772 GCA_964409445.1 uncultured Granulosicoccaceae bacterium | reverse complement strand
CCCGAACTGCAAATTCTACCGCGGTACTGATCAGCAAACTGGGTTATATATTGATAGAAGTAGTATTAGAATTCTCTTATGGCTTGTCGTTTTCACCTTCGCCTTGCTCTAAAACTAAACTTCTGGAGGCCACCAGTGTCGCAATTTGTAGTACTGGTAAGATATCGAGCAGTGTTTGTTTAAACAATGGATAAATTCGCAACAATATCTCGAAAAAATTTGATTGCTACCGGACTGCTAATCGTCGTATTTCTTTTGATGTATATCTGGCTTTCGTTGATCTTAGTATATAGAAACCACGAGTTACCCATACCATCCTCCCTGATTGAGCGCGCCAGGAACAATCCTTCAGATAGAGTGCTGGCCGACCTTCAGGAAATCAAGCACACAATGATTCCGCCAATTGGCGTTCGAATAGAAAATGCAATTTCGCAGGCAGACGATCTGCTTAAAAAGCCGCAGAATGCTGAAAGCTACTTCCACCCCAAAATGCTAGGAGATCTAGACTATGCGAGCTTTCTGGAACCAAGAATTTATCTACAGGCTTATCGGTCCAGCAAGAATACAAAATATCTAGATGCAGCACTGCGATTTACTTTGGAATTTGCGGACTTTGATGCTGAAAAGTGGTTACCGTACAAGCATCTCTGGACGGACCAGGCCATAGCCTCGCGCGCTTCAACTTTGTCTAGTTTGTGGCTCCATTTCCGATCCAGTCAATTATTCAATAACAATCAGGCAGAAGTACTGTTATCGCTGGTGAAGCGAGACTTACATAAACTCTCCGAAAAGCGTCTTTATACTTTTAATACCAACCATGGCACACAACAAAATTTGGGCTTGATACATCTGGCAATTGCTTTTCCGGACCTGGCACATCCCCAGGAGCAACTCAGACGCGCGATTGAGCGACATGACGCCCACCTGAATTACTTGTTTAATGATGAGGGATTCGTGTTAGAGCACTCCGTCGGGTACCACAAACTCGGTACTGAATTACTTGCAGTGGCACTAAAGTACCTGGACATCGCAAATGTCGATACGCCAGATCACTGGATTAGCAAGTACAAATTAGCGAGGACTAATCTGGAGACATTCATAGATGCGAGCGGATCACTGCCTCGCATTGGAGATGCAATAGATCTGCCTTTACCACCACAGCTACAGTTGCCGCTAAGAGAAAAAAATGCGTTACCGTCTCAATCCTCCTATCCACTTCACGCTGCAGTTAACCCGCTCAATCAAAGTACAAAGCTTAGCCAGCCACGGTTTTCAACACCAGAAGACTCATTCAACCTCTGGCCTCATGCTGGCTGGCTCGTCGATTGGTCCACGGACACTCAAGACACAAGCGTAAAAAATAGAACCACACTATCCTGGGGTTATTTTCCTGACCGTGCCCACGCACACTCCAACGAGTTAGGATTCTCGATCTGGAGAGACGGACAACGCTGGTTCACCAGTATCGGTTACTGGCCTCTACATCGTTTAGATAGAACTGAGGCTGTCGGATGGAATAGCTCAAACGCCCCGCATTTGGAAAACGAAAAACCAGATGCCAAGCGGCAAACTTCTGTTAAAAAATACGCACAACATGCTGATGTAACTTTCGTTGAATTAGAAAGAAACAGCGCTGACGGTTTTAATGTCTCCCGGCAACTGCTGCAGCTTGATGGTAATACCTGGATCGTTAATGACTGGTATAACAACCGTACAAACAACCGAATAGAAACCCTCTGGCTACTTGACCCTGACATTGAAGCACAAGCAAC
>CAYPDN010000608.1:0-1795 GCA_964409445.1 uncultured Granulosicoccaceae bacterium | reverse complement strand
GTAATTACCCAGATCATCGGATGACCAAGGCCGAGGAATTTCGGCAGTATCCATACCTGTACTACCCCCATGATCATTGCGGTAAAACCCAGAAGCGAACCGACTGACAAATCAATATGTCGGGTGACGATCACCAGAACCATTCCGGTCGCCATAACCGCAATAGAAGAAGTTTGTACGGACAGGTTCCATAAGTTACGCGGAGTAAGGAATGCGCCAAAGCCATTGACGAAGTGACCATATAAATGAAACCCCAGCCAGATCAGCATCAGGGCGAAGATCATTCCCAGTAGTCGAGTATCGACCTCGGTGGCTCGCAGAAACCGCACAAAGCCGCTTTCTTTATATTCTTGTTGTTCTTTGGACAACGCAGATCCTCCCAAACACTGTTTAGTTAGAGTAATTGAGTTTCAAGGACAAAGTTACCTGCGGCTCAGAGAAGAGTGCAGAGCACCAAACTGCTTTATTAAAGCAATAGGTATTTTATTAGTAAATGCCGGGGAATCCCCGGCATTCATTCAGGCATTACAACTTAGCAGCCGTCAACGCCATCTTGTGCGCCTTCACAGGCTTTCTCTTTAGAGATCCAGCCAGCGTCAATAACTGCGCTAACGTTACTGGTTGTGATCGGTGTAGGTGGCAGCAGGATAGAAGTCACTTCTACGCCGCGCTTACCGCCAGAGAATGGAGCCGTATTTGGCACATCAGACATGCTCTTACCGTCAGCAAGCATCAATGCTGCTTCTGCAGCTACCTTACCCAGTGCACGAGAGTCCTTCCATACAGAGACCAACTGTGTGCCGCGAGCAACTCGGTTGATCGCTGCAAGGTCGCCATCCTGACCTGTAACCGGAACGTTTCCAGCCATACCCTGTGCTTCAAGTGCTGCAACAACGCCACCAGCCATACCATCGTTTTCAGAGATAACAGCATCAACTTTGTTGTCTTGAGAGGTCAGGCATTGCTCCATGTTCTTCTGTGCACCTTCAGGTTTCCAGCCGTCAGTGAAAGTTTCACAGACATTTTTGATTGCACCGGAATCCAACTGTGGCTGCAGTACTTCAATGATACCTTCGAACAGGAATGTCGCGTTTGGATCGCCCTGGTCACCTTTGATGAACGCGAAGTTTCCTTCAGTCTGGCCGCTGTCGAGCATAGTTTGAGCCATCATTCGGCCAACGCCGACGTTATCGAAAGTAATGTAAAGCGAATCGGGGTGCTCAATCTGAACATCGTAGGCAATCATTGGAATGCCTTCTGCAGAAGCCTGCTCTACCGCTGGCAGAATTGCCTCTGAGTCAAAAGGTACAATCATCAGTACATCTGCACCTTGAGCAATTAGTGATTCAACATCAGTAAGTTGCTTGCCGGCAGAACCCTGCGCATCAGCAGAGATGTACTTGTCGCCGTTGGCTTCAACAATCTCTTTAATAACTGCTTCGTCGCGCTTCCAGCGCTCTTCCTGAAATACTTTCCACGAAACGCCGATGATCTTGTCTTTAGCCATCGCGGGTGCCGCGATGGTGCCCATTAGTGCACTTGCGGTAAGTGCTAATAACGTCTTTTTCATTTGTCGAAATTCCTCGTCTGAGATAGCTGTCTGTATTTGTGGTGGAACTGGTCCTGATAACCGTAAAGGCACATGTTGTTACGAAAACGATACGCACTAGTGCCAATTCGGTATCGCGAACCTATTAATTTTTAGGCTCAAAAAAAATAGTGATTCTTTCGTCGAGATGTGTCAAGTTATTTTTATGGCGACGATCACCACATCCGATGAGCTGCGACTGTTTAA
>CAYPDN010000607.1:0-1830 GCA_964409445.1 uncultured Granulosicoccaceae bacterium | reverse complement strand
TATTGATGGCAGTATCGCCAGGTGTACCTGAGTGATTGCCAGGTACCGCAGGCAGATAATTTCGGGAAAGGAAAATGTTGTTTCTTTTAAAGCCCCGCTGGTTGAAGCTGAGCCGCACTATCAGGTTTGGTTTTGCAAAACATGTGGCTCACCGCTGCCGAATCCGGAGCCTGAGCGCGATATTGTTGAGATTCCGGCTGGAATAATAGATGCCGAGCTTCCTGTAACGCCAGACAAAAGTGTATTTGTTGAGCAGAGTTATTCCTGGTTACACCTTCTAACGAAAATCAAAAGATTTACCAGGTCTGAATTTTCCGAATACCGAAAGAGCCATGGGCGTAAGCGCTACACATCAAATATTTAAGCGACAGGAATTCGCGAGAAGCCGCAAATATATTTACATCATTTTTAGTGCGTTTCGAACAGGTATTTTGGTGCTATTCGCCGAAACCGGTTCAAATTGAATCCAATGAAAATTTTGGCGCAGCAAACTCAGCCTGGAATGGCAGCCGAGGTATTAGATATCCCTGAAGTATTACCTGAATTTATCAGTGTCGAGGTGAGGCAGATCTGATCCCTCGAACTTAACGTGCGCTGTCTGATTATTGCGATTTTGTCCCACAGCCCGTGTTTTTTTATATACTGCCGCGATGTTACCTGCCTTGCTGCCCGAATAGAGCGGTGGGGCGGTGCTCATTTTGACGACTGGGACACGTACGCGAAAATGTGAGCGGTGCCTGTTGTATGAATGATAAAAAAGTACGCGAATATGTTAGTATCCTATTTGCGTGATTCTGGGAATTACGGGAATGTATGGATTCCACAGGATATTTATTTCACACACTGAATCGTTGGTTTCCGGGAGGAACATAATGAAATTAGTACGTAAAACGGCACTCGCCCTGGCAATGGGTGTTGCTACCGTGACATCTGCTTCCGCGGCGGATCTCACAATCGCGATCGTGAATAACGGTCATATGATCAACATGCAGAAAGTTGCTGAGGCTTACACCGAAGAAACCGGCACTAAGTTGAACTGGGTTGCTCTGGAAGAAGGCGTTCTGCGTGAGCAGGTAACTTCTGACACAGCAACTGGTGGTGGCCAGTACGACATCATCAACATCGGTATGCAGGAAGCTCCTATCTGGGGTGCTGCAGGCTGGATTGAGCCACTGGAATTCAGTGCTGAGTACGACGTAGACGACATGCTGCCTGCTATGCGCAATGGCCTGTCTCACGAAGGTACTCTCTACGCTGCACCTTTCTATGGTGAGTCTTCAATGGTTATGTACCGTAAGGACTTAGCTGATGCTGCCGGTGTATCAATCGCGGACAATGATTCGTGGGATAACATCAAGAAAGCTGCTGCTGCAATCCACAAGCCTGACGATGGCATCTACGGCGCATGTTTGCGTGGTAAGCCTGGTTGGGGCGACAACATGGCATTCATCACTACTGTAGTTAACTCTTTCGGTGGTGCATGGTTCGACGCTGACTTCAAACCTCAGCTTGAGTCGCAGGAATGGAAAGACGCTATCAACTTCTACGTTGATCTGTTGGGCAACTACGGTCCTCCAGGTTCAGAAGGTAACTCTTTCAACGAAATTCTGGCACTTTACAACGAAGGCAAATGTGGCATGTGGATTGACGCTACTATTGCTGCCTCTTTCCTTGAAGTAGATGGCGTTGCTTACGCACAATCTCCTAACGCTGGTAACCCTGTCGGTGCAAACTGGCTTTGGGCCTGGGCAATGGCGGTTCCTGCCGGATCACCAAACGCTGAGGAATCAAAGAAGTTCATCGAGTGGGCTACTTCTAAAGAGTACATCA
>CAYPDN010000606.1:0-1840 GCA_964409445.1 uncultured Granulosicoccaceae bacterium | reverse complement strand
GGCAAGGTGATGCTGCAGGCAGAAAAGCTTGCACTCGCAACCAGTGTTGGCACAGCGCTTAGACTAAGTGGTATCTATGGTCCAGGGCGTCTCCGACTAATTGACAGAGTCAGGAATGGGCAGTGCAGTGATGAAAACTCTGCAACCTGGTCCAACCGGATACACACGGAAGACTGTGCTGGCGTCATTGCACACCTGGTTAATCAGGATACATTGCCAGAAGTAGTGCTCGGCTCTGACTCATTACCTGCGACTGCGGTTGAGGTAGAAACTTTTATCGCAACGCAGCTTGGTGTTGATAAGCAGTATGCGGCATCTTCGACGAATCGACCTAAGCGGATTGCCGGTAGTAAACGTTGTGATAACCGACTCTTGCTTAGCACAGGCTACTGTTTTATTCACTCCAACTACCAAAGTGGCTATAAAGAGATTATAGCGAATACATGCAAATAGAGATTACTGTTTAGCGGCTTTAACGAACCACTCCAGATTTAGGTGTCCACTAAACCGAAGGACCCTCCACGTCCGCTGCATTGGTTTGTATGATTGCTTCTAATTATAAGCCTGATTAGAGCCCATGACTGGCATTCACCTACGGACCTCCAACCACCTTTAAAAATATCCAACCCTGGAATACACAAATTAGCAATCCAAGCCCATTAATAATCAGCCCTATTGAAAGAGGATTCTCATCCCGAAATATTCCGATTAATCCAAGTACCAGACCCGCCAACAATAATGCAGGTGGAAATAAAACATGAATCAAAACATGGAACAAACCTAACTCACCAAAGAAATGGGCGACAAGGGTTGTTATACAAAACGAGACTACGGCCAAAAATGGACAGACCAACGAACTAAAACCAAATTTTTGGGAGCGCATGTTATTTCGGATTTTTGATCTCCAATTTAAATTTCCGGCGATTGGCTGAAAACCAGGTTGTGTGCTTATTACTTGCTGCCGTTCATCGGCATAGTTCGATTTTAATCTAACAGTAAAATATAAATCTGAATGCACTGCTGCCAGACTCCATGGTCCAGTCAAGTTAGAACTTTAATAAAACGCTACAAATACAGCCCCGTCACAGCGAATGCTGTGACGTAGGAAAGTCTAAGGTGAAAGCTGCTGGAAACTACCACAGGCATTTCTATCTTCACAGTCCGTCAGCAATAGGGTTCCCAGAACAGACGGGTTAAACCAGGATCTGTCAAAGCCAGTTTTTTCAAACCATCCCCACTTTGCATCTCGGTCACCGCCATTGTCGTCTTCATTGATATGCACATCAAATCCAAACGGCTTACCAATCTCTATGCCTGCAGATTCCATATTTATCGCAATTTCAAGTGTAGGATGAACGTATTGGCCATTAACACTTCTATAAAAAATTCCAAGACCTGGTGCTGACATGCCTGAGATAATTGGATCAAAAGTGCTGGAGTCGGCCGATAGAGATACCTGGAAGTCATTTACCCCGTCATACACCTCACCTTTGCTATTGTCTCCGTCAATGAAAATTTCAAACGAGTCATCATGCCACGGCTGTTCGGAATCGAGAAACAACACATGTGTATCACCAGACGAGCGTATATGTATGTACAGATTCGTACCGTCATGCATTGCTTTCCACCTGGAGTAACCTGAGCCATCAATGTAATCAGGAACGTTTGCTAAAAGCAGGTTGTCGACGTCATTCAATGAAGTTTCAAAGTTACTGGTACCCGCAACCGCAGCTGATCGCCATTCATTGGTCGCTATCTGACCATCTATATCAGGTCGCTTTGCAACATAAGGCACGAGCAGTTCTATCGTGTCTACGCCAACGCTTGATGTCATATCGCA
>CAYPDN010000605.1:0-1851 GCA_964409445.1 uncultured Granulosicoccaceae bacterium | reverse complement strand
ATATCGAGCAGCTTCTCGATATTAGCGCGCAGAATTAATTCGACTCCTCTCATTACTACGTCAAGTTCTTTTACCTCAGCTTTGCGCAGACCCTTCTTTTCAACCTGTGGTGCCAGTGCTGCAATCTCTTTGGCGCGAGTAGCCGGGTCGAGTGCGGGTTGCGCCTGAATATCAGACGCCGCGGCCACAGACAGCAGGAATACTGCAGGTAAAGTGCGACATACCTGAGTGGTAAATGCAGATTGTTGGGGAATTCGCCTCATAGGGGAAATGGGCCGGCCAATGACTCTTTTTTTTATTTTTGTCAGGCATTTAAATGCACTGTGTTGACTTGAGTATAGCCCAGATTTTTAGCGCTACCACCTCTGTATCTGACTGAAGATCGTAGCAGATCGCCCGCGAACCTAAGCCAGATCAGGTGTGATTAAAATTCCTGGCGAATCCCTGACAAAATCAGCGAACTGTTAGCCAGAGCCGGGAGTCCGACGGTCTGATTCTGAGTAACGAGACGTGCCATGGCGAGGAGCACCCGTTAGGTTCAATGGGTCCAGGTTCGGCTGTATGCAGCCTCACCCATAACGTGAGTAGCCAGTGTGCAACGGTCATCACCAAGAATTAGAAAGGCAAATAATACCTCTTCAATACTTTGTGCATTGTCAATGCGGTATGACAATATCTCAGTGGCATTGGGATCAAGTACAACAAAATCTGCTTCTTTGCCAATTGAAAAGTTGCCTACCTGACTATCTATAGACAGTGCAGTAGCCCCGCCAAGAGTTAACTCATAAAAAAGTTGTAGTGGTGTAACAGTATTGCCTGCCAATTGCGTTACTTTGTATGCCTCATCAGCGGTGCGGAGCATGCTAAAGCTTGTACCACCGCCCACATCTGTAGACAGCACAGTTTTTATATTCCGATCTCTCGCACCCACCAGATCAAATAATCCACTGCCTAAAAAGAGATTGGATGTCGGACAAAAAGCTGCAACAGTACCTGAATCAGACATACGAGTGAGATCGGTATCATCAAGATAGATGCAATGCCCGTATACAGCACGTTCACCGAGCAAGCCGTAGTGATCGTAAATATCAAGATAACTACGTGACCATGGAAACAGTTCTGCCACCCATTCTACCTCTGCCTTGTTTTCAGCTACATGGCTTTGCAGGTATACACCATCACTATCATTATCATTAAACAGTTTGCTGGTAAACTCGAGTTGCTCTTCAGTCGATGTCGGTGCGAAGCGCGGTGTCACTGCATAAGACAATCGGCCCTTGCCATGCCACTTGTCTATCAGAGCTTGACTGTCTTCGTATCCAGACACTGCAGTATCGCGCAGATTCTCTGGACAATTGCGATCCATCATGACTTTGCCGGTCGCCAGACGCATATTCATTGCAGAGGCCTCGCTAAATAATGCATCGACAGACTGTTTATGCACGGTCGCATAAACCAAAGCCGAAGTTGTACCGTTGCGCAATAACTGTTGAATAAAAAATTCTGCCGCTGATGTTGCATGCGCAGGATCTGAAAATTTTGCTTCAGCCGGAAAAGCATACTTCTGCAACCACTCGATTAGCTGTTCACCGTAGCTTCCTATCACACCAATTTGCGGATAGTGGAGATGCCCGTCAACAAAGCCCGGTACAATGTAGTTGCCGCGATAGTCGACTTGATTGCATGAGCTAAGATCATCATGTGTCAGATCACTCTCTGCTCCAATACTATCTACCAATCCGTTCACTACTTTGAGGTACCCGTCATCAATCACCTGCAACGCAGCAGCGCCCGAAATCCATGGGTCGCCGATGCAATGCAATACTGTCGCAAAATATAGTGTAGGTTTTT
>CAYPDN010000604.1:0-1855 GCA_964409445.1 uncultured Granulosicoccaceae bacterium | reverse complement strand
GGCCGATCCTGTGGCAATTGATTTACTGGTTGAGCGCGTGGAAGGCAACTTACTAGCGGCTGTTCAGGAAATTGAAAAGCTTGTAATTCTCTACCCGGAACAACAAGTCGGGCCGCAGGAAGTGCTGGCCAGTGTAACTAATAGTTCGCGATACACGATTATCGACTTAATTGATGCGGCACTTTGCAACGATACATCGCGCGCTATCAAAGTACTCAATGGCTTGCGTGCTGCCGGTGATTCACCGGTATTAATTTGTTGGCATCTTGGCAGCGAAGTACGCAAGATAAATTCGGTGCTGAGCCGTATCGATAAGGGCGAAAATCCGTCCCAGGCGATGTTTAAATCCGGCGTTTGGAAAAACAAGCAGGCAATGGTTGGCAAGATCATTCGTGAGCGCAAGCGCGTGTTCTGGCTCAGGGCCAGTGCCGACTGCAGTTACCTTGATCTGTTATCGAAGGGTATGGCAAACGGAGAACTGTGGACCGAAATTGCAGCGTTTGTGACCAGACTGAGTGGTTCGCGCTGGCCATTGCTGCGAGTTAGTGATATCAATTGAAGCTTAATTATCCCAATGTGTGCTTGTGAATAAAGAAACGAAAATAAATAAAGAATTGCCAGTAAAAGAGTACATGCAATCCTTGGGTGTTCGCGCGCGCGCTGCAAGTCAGCTGATCGCGAATGCAGATGGACAGACTAAAAACAAAGCGCTGAACGCCATTGCGACTGCATTGCTGGATTCTCAAGCGGAACTTGTGTCAGAAAACCAGAAAGATATGCAGGCAGGACAGGCATCGGGTCTGGCTGAAGCGCTGCTTGACCGGCTTGAGCTGACGCCGGCAAGAATAGAAGGCATGGCGAATGGTTTGCGGCAGATTGCCATGTTGCCGGAACCTATAGGTGAAATCAGTGAGATGAAGTTTCAGCCGTCCGGTTTGCAGATTGGCAAAATGCGTGTGCCTATTGGTGTGATTGGAATCATTTATGAATCGCGCCCCAACGTTACCGCAGATGCTGCGGCACTGTGTCTAAAGGCTGGCAACGCAACCATACTGCGTGGTGGTTCAGAAGCAATACACTCAAATAAATCTGTCACTGCATGCATAAAGCGCGGACTTGATTTAGCGGGTTTGCCGTCGGACGCGGTGCAGTTTGTAGAGACTACTGATCGCGCCGCTGTGCTCGAGCTGATTCAGATGCAGGAGCACATTGATGTGGTGATACCACGCGGTGGTAAGGGGCTTGTGCAACGTATTAGTGATGATGCGCGTGTACCGGTGATTAAGCATCTGGAAGGCTTGTGCCACACTTATATAGATGAATTTGCCAACCGTGATATGGCAATTAATGTAGCACTGAATGCTAAGACTTACCGCTATGGAATTTGTGGGGCGACGGAAACACTATTGGTGTCTGAAGCAATAGCTGCTGATGTACTGCCAGTGCTTCACCAGAAACTCATCGAGAAGGGTGTTGAGGTACGAGTGTGTAAAAAAACCAAAGCTGTCTTACCCATGGCTATTGATGCTACTGATGAAGACTGGGCAACAGAATATCTTGCGCCGGTACTGTCTGTTCGCACTGTCGAATCGATACAGGAAGCCATGGACCATATCAAACGCTATGGTTCCGGACATACCGACGCGATTGTGACAGACAACCTTGATCACGCGCGTCAGTTTACCCGCCAGGTAGATTCAAGTTCGGTGATGGTTAATGCTGCAACGTGCTTTGCGGATGGCTTTGAATACGGTTTAGGTGCCGAGATTGGTATCAGCACTGACAGGCTGCATGTTCGAGGTCCGGTGGGAGTTGAAGGGCTGACAACACAAAAGTTTGTTGTCTATGGTGATGG
>CAYPDN010000603.1:0-1869 GCA_964409445.1 uncultured Granulosicoccaceae bacterium | reverse complement strand
GGCAGACAGCGGGGCGCTCTCTGGTGAGGCGGTTTTCGTGCCGTTGTGTGGCAGAACGCTCGATATGCAGTGGTTGCGCGATTATGGTCATCACGTGATCGGCATCGACCTGAGTGTGACTGCGCTGCAGGATTTTTGTAAACAACAGTCAATAGATGCGGTCTGTGAACGCGACGGGGAGCTGACGGTTTTTCGCGCCCCTGGCTGGACACTCTACGCTGGAGATTTCTTCAAGTTGCAGGCAGCCCAGATTAGCCGCGTTAGTCGTGTCTATGATCGTGCTGCATTGATCGCGCTGCCGCCTGATATGCGTAAAGCTTACGCCTCGCACTTGCAGGAAATCTTGCCCGGTGGTTCAGAAATATTCACTATTACAATAGCTTACGATCAAAAAATGATGAAAGGCCCGCCGTTTTCAGTGTCTGACAACGAGGTGCTTGACCATTATGACGGTGCCTATGAGGTGCAAACGCTTGCGTCAGCCAGTGGTCCTGATCAGGTCGGTAACCTCGGCGCGCGCGGGTTAGAGACACTCACCGAAACGTGCTTTTTATTGCGCCCGAAAGTGGCTGCTGAAACCTGATAAAATGCGCTCTGCCGGGCAACAAGCCGTGCATGCTGCTTGCTTGCGATCGCTTGAATATCCGGGAACCTGACCGCACCTAAATACAGGTTTGAAGTGGATCTATAAATGCCTGAAAAATTAAAAAAAATGATCGGCGTGGTAATGCTCGTTTGTTCGATTGGTGGTGTGTCCTGTGTAGGCGCACTAGGACCGTCCGTTGATCGCGTAATGAACCTGGGATCCGATGTAAAGGAGGTCAAGTGACCGAACTAAAGCGGGGTGGCGCAAAGAAATACAATCCGGACAACGCTGCGCGCACTCCAATGGCCCGCGGATTCCTGCTGTATCTGTTGCCCATGCCGATGTTGTTTCTCGCGCTCTGGCGAATGCTGGGTGGGAACAGTAGTAGTGCCTTTGGTTTTGCAGTGAGTTTTGCTCTGTGCATGGTGGCGGCAACTCTGGTGCGCAAAGGCCTTGGTATAGAGCAGGAAGCGAAGCGACGTAAAATTGTTCGCCGCAGCAGCACAGTACCCTACAAGGCGATTAGCGCCGGTATACTGGGGATAGCAATTTTTATTGGCGCATTGCTTGGGGCAAAAATAGCGTTGTTCAGCAGTTTGCTGCTTGGTCTTGCATCTGGCATCGGCGCGATTTTTACCTACGGCACTGATCCCACCCGTAACGCACCGGATATGTCAGCGGTCGGTGTTACTTCTGAAGAGGTGCTGGAGATTCTCGATGAAGCAGATCAGAAAATTCTGGCAATAGAGGCAGCTCGTGATCGAATCCACAACGTGGAAATGAAAGACAGGTTAAAAAACATCGTCGCAGGTGTGCGTGAAATTACCGACATCGTCGAAGATGATCCGCGCGATCTGCGGCGTGCCAGAAAATTTTTAAGAACCTATCTCGATGGTGCTCAGCGGGTTACCGAGGGGTACGCAAATACTCATAAGTACGGTGACAATGGTGAGTTGGAAAATAACTTCCGCAATGTGCTCGACACCATTGAAACAGTAATAGAAGAACAGAAAGGCAAGTTGCTGGAAAACAACCTGACTGAGCTCGATGTTCAAATAGAAGTACTGCAAATGCAGCTTGAAAAAGAAGGCGTATAAGCTGTGTGTGCAGTAAAGGTTTGTATGTTCGAACTGGAACAGTTCACGGCACTAAATTAAGGGGAGATAGAGAGTAATGTCTGACACACAGGGTAGAAGTATCACCACCACAACAGATGAGTCTTTGAAGGAAGACGTCGCGAAGCTTGAAGCAATGCTGTCGCCGGATCTCAAGTATGAAATGGT
>CAYPDN010000602.1:0-1882 GCA_964409445.1 uncultured Granulosicoccaceae bacterium | reverse complement strand
TTTAATGCATCTGCTGAACTATTGGCCGGTATGTCTGACCAGCAGGTTACTCAGATGGCTTCACGAATGCGTGCGCGGGTAAATAAACGTGAGGATGAATACAGGGATGAGTCGCGTGAGGAAAGAATCGAAGAACAGATGAAAGCAATGTTGAAGTGGGGCCCGCGCATAGGAGCAAGTTTTAACACCGAGCAGAAAAAGTTGTTGAGAAAAACATTAAGCACTCAAGTCAGCCTGGGTGCACAGAGGTATGAATTGCGCCGCAGATGGATTGAGGAATACATAATAATTCTCGGTACCCGGAAGCAGCCCGGATTCACAAAAGATGTTACCCGGCACATCAACACACTCTGGCGTATCACAGAGGCGAATTTTCCCGATCAGTGGAAGAGCAATGAAGAACTCTGGACCCGGTTTTTTAAAGACTATATCAATCTGCAAACGGATCAGCAGCGTGCGGCATTTGTAAAAAGAGCGCGTTCCACCGCTGCAATTTTAAAGAAGATTGCAGGGAAAGATATAGAGGCACAGCCGGTTTGCTATAAGCTTTGAGTGCTCCGGGTTTCCTCTATCCGGCATCCTCTATCTGGTTTGGGCTGTCCGTTTTTGCGTCAGGAGTGCAGCGCGGCTCGCATTTTGGTTTCTGTGAGCTCAACATCACTGTGGTTGCTCGGCATATAATTTTCAATGGGCGCCTCTATGCGTGCCATTTGCACGACATTGCCCTGCACCTGGGTCACTTCAATCGGTCGACCGTTAATTATAAAGCACGCACCAGCTTCGGGAATATTCTGTAGGTGTTCAAGCACCAGGCCGTTTAATGTTTTTGGTCCGTCGGTAGGCAGATCCCAGCTCAATTCGCGATTAAGGTCTCGCAGCGAGATGCTTCCCTGTACCGTATACGTTCCGTCCTGCATGATAGATATTTCTTCAAGTCGATCCTGGTGAGACGGGTCCGCTGTAAACTCACCCACTATCTCTTCAAGAATGTCTTCAATGGTGATCAGTCCCTGAATGTCGCCATATTCATCAACCACAAGGGCGATGCGTTTTTTCTCTTGCTGGAAGTTAAGCAGTTGCAGAGTAACGGGTGTGCCCTCAGGTGCAAAGTACGCTTCGCGAATATTACTTTCAAAGTATGCTTGTGTTAGCTCCTGTCCTTTAAGGAAGTTAAGCATACGGCGCAGGTATACAAAGCCTTCAATGTTGTCGAGGTCCTCGCGGTAGACGGGTAATCTGCTGTGGCCTGCTTTGCTTAGTCGCTCCACTGTTTCTGACCATGGACGATTGAGATCAATACCTTCAATATCCTGCCGCGGCACCATGATTTCATCGACCGATGCTTTTTCAAGATCGAGTATGTTGAGTAGCAGCCGCTGGTGTCGTTCGGGTATTAAATCGCCCGCCTGATTTACAACAGTGCGCAGTTCATCGCTATTGAGGCGATCGTTTTCTTTCAGATCAATTTTGGTCAGGCCGAAAGCCGCCAGCATACGGTTTACGATACTGTTGATGACATACACAATCGGCCATGTTGCAGACAGCAACGGTGTGTAGATGTGCGATGCAAAGAAGCCGAGCTTTTCAGGTCTGAGGGCGGCAAAGGTTTTTGGCAGAACCTCTGCGAAGATCAGAATAACGATGGTCAGCACACCGGTGACAATAGCCACGCCTTTGTCACCCCAGAGCTGCATGGCCAGCACAGTCGCGATGGCAGAGGCGAGAATGTTGACAAAGTTATTGCCAAGCAAAATCAGCCCGATGAGTCTGTCTGGTTTGTCGAGCAGGGCGGCTGCTTTTATAGCGCCGCGATGGCCGCCCTTGGCTAGGTTCCTGAGCCGGTAACGGTTCAGGGTCATCAATGCGGTTTCAGAGCCGGAGA
>CAYPDN010000601.1:0-1883 GCA_964409445.1 uncultured Granulosicoccaceae bacterium | reverse complement strand
CCGCCAACTGGCGCACACTTAAAACCGGTACTGTCGATGTTGAATTCGGTTTTTCATGTATGGGTTATGAGATTGCCGGTGGCTGGGGTGCACGTATTGCCCAGTCCGAGAACGAACCCGATCAGGATACGATTGTATTTACCGGAGACGGATCGTACCTGATGCTTAACTCCGACCTTTACTCTTCGGTGTTAAGTAATAAAAAACTGATTGTACTGGTGCTGGATAACGGCGGCTTTGCAGTGATAAACAAGTTGCAGAACAACACCGGTAACGAGAGTTTTAACAATCTGATCAAAGACTGCCCGACTGTCGATAAACCTTTTGCAGTAGATTTTGAGGCACATGCAGCTTCGATGGGAGCAAACGCTGAAACTGTTAAAAACCCGACTGAACTGGGTGAGGCGTTTAAACGCGCAAAAGCAGCAGACAAATCGACAGTTATTGTGATGCAGGTGGATGCGTTTGACGGCTGGACGACTGAAGGACATACCTGGTGGGAAATCGGTACACCACATGTGACTGACAATGCGAAAGTGCGTGCGGCACATGAGGATTGGGAGTCCGCACGAGACAAGCAAAGGCGTGGTGTGTAACTCTATGTTTGACGTAGCATCGCTTGCCGGTAATCGCTTTGTTGTAATTGGCAGGGCTGGAATGGATTTTTATCCCGATCCGCCCGGTACTAAAACTGAAGACGCAACGCAGTTTTATGCAAGCCTTGGCGGTTCGTCTGCAAACATCTGTGTGGCTATTCAAAAACATGGTGGTCAGTCGTCTCTGGTTACCTGTGTCTCTGATGATGCGGTAGGGCGTTTTTGTCTGAAGCAATTGCAGCTGTACGGAGTCGATACCACTTATATAAGGTCACAGGACGGTGAGTTCAGAAATTCACTAGCGGTGTCTGAGAGTCGGGTGGAAGATCATCAGACTGTTATCTATCGCAATGGTGCTGCAGATTTTCAGATGACTACAGATGATATTGATACTGTCGATTTTTCATCTTTCGATGCACTTATAACGACAGGCACTGTGCTGGCTGCTGAACCGTCGCGTACCGCTGCCTTCTATGCATTTGAACTTGCTAAAGCGAAAGGCCTGGGATTGATTTTTGATATTGATTATCGCCCCTACAGCTGGGCGTCAGCCGAGGAGGCGGCAACGGTATACTCTCGCGCTGGTGCGCTCTGCGATGTGATTATTGGCAATGATGTTGAGTTTGGATTTATGGCTGGTGACTATGACAAAGGTCTGGACAAAGCCCGCGAACTTGCGCATTCAACAGCCAGTATAGTTGTTTATAAAATGGGTGAAAAAGGCGCTGTCACTATTACCGCCGATGAAGAGTTTAAAACCGGGATCTACCCGGTAGATGCACTTAAACCCACAGGAGCCGGTGATAGTTTTATGGGTGGCTTTATCGCATCTCTTGCCAACGGTTACGCCATGAAAGACTCGGTTTTGCGGGGTTCTGCCTGCGCGTCTATTGTGGTGTCCAGAGTTGGTTGTGCACCTGCAATGCCAACGCCGTCTGAGCTCGATAGTTTTCTCGCCGCTAACGAACATCAGCTCACGAATTGACATACTTACTGACAAATATTTTATTAAGGAATAGCTATGCATATTGCCCCGTTCGACAATAAGAATCAGCCAATCGTCAATGCTGATGATTCAGTTGTTCCGCTAAATTATTTTAATATTGTCAAACTTAAAAATGGAGAGGCTTTTGAATACCAGGTGCCGGGTTATGAAACCTGCATTGTGCCTGCAACTGGTAGTGTGGACATAGAAGTTGAAGGCATGAGCTTTGCCTCTCTTGGTAATCGAGGTGAAGATGTTTGGGATGGGGAGCCGGAAGGGGTATATATTCCCTCCGGTGCAAA
>CAYPDN010000600.1:0-1897 GCA_964409445.1 uncultured Granulosicoccaceae bacterium | reverse complement strand
GGTGAAGGCCGCGGTCGCCGCGTCTCAAAGCGCAAGCGCCCGGCCAGACAATAAATAAAGACAATAAGGCCAGACAACAAACCCCTTAAGCAACCAGTAAAAAACAACAGGGCGTCGAACACTGTGGCGTGCAGCGAATTTATCTGTGCGCAGGAGCATCATTAATGTCTGAATCGAAAGAGCAGGTCAAAGTCGTCTTTACCCCCAGCGGTAAACGCGGACACTTTGCCGTTGAAACACCGGTACTCGAAGCTGCCCGTGCACTGGGTGTTGATATCGATTCAGTCTGCGGTGGTCGTGCCATCTGCGGCCGTTGTCAGGTGCTGTGTGCTGAAGGTGATTTTCCAAAACATGAAATTGTATCGAAAGCAGACAATCTTTCGGTCTTTACCAAAACCGAAGAACGCTGGGAAAGAGTTAAAAAGATCTCACTCGATGGCAGACGCCTGAGCTGCCAGGCAAAGCTACTCGGTGATGTTGTCATCGACGTACCACCAGACAGTCAGGTACACAAACAGGTAGTAAGAAAAGGCGCTGACCTGCTCGACATAGAGCTCGATCCATTAGTCAGACTGCACTTTATACAAGTAGAAGAACCAGACATGCACTCACCCACTGGTGATCTGCAACGAATCAGAGCAGCACTTGAAAAAGAGTGGCAGCTAACCGACCTGCGTGTCGAGCCTTCAATACTATCCACGCTACAAACAACGCTGCGTGAAGGTGAATGGCAGGTCACTGTAGCTGTCGCTGAAGAAAACAACATCATCGCAGTATGGCCTGGCTTAAAGGAACAGGTACTGGGCATAGCAATTGACGTTGGCTCAACCACAATTGCGGCCCACCTGTGCGATCTGCTCAGCGGCGATGTACTGGCATCGTCCGGCATCATGAATCCGCAAATCCGCTTTGGGGAAGACCTGATGAGCCGCGTCTCGTACGTGATGATGAACCCGGGTGGTGAAGTGGAGATGACTAAAGTCGTCCGTGAAGCCATCAATACACTAGTCACATCCACAACTGATGAAATTAAGGCAGAGGCATCAGATGTTATGGCAATGACATTGGTTGCCAATCCGGTTATGCATCATCTATTGCTCGGGATTAACCCGGTTGAACTCGGAGGGGCACCATTTGCACTCGCAACTGATGAAGCAGTTCGATGCAATGCGCAAGCGTTCGACTTTAATACGCATCAAAACGCACAGGTTTATGTACTGCCCTGTATCGCAGGACACGTTGGTGCAGACACGGCCGGGGTAATACTCGCAGAGCGACCGGATTCGATGAGTGAAATAACTTTACTGGTTGATGTTGGTACTAATGCAGAAATTGTATTGGGAAACAAGGATCGCATCCTTGCCTGCTCTAGTCCGACAGGTCCGGCATTTGAAGGTGCACAGATCAGTGGCGGTCAGCGCGCAGCTCCCGGTGCAATAGAACGCGTAAGAATTAATCCCGAAACCCTGGAGCCGAAGTTCAGTATTATCGGTAGCGAACTGTGGTCTGATGACCCAAATTTTGCGGAAGATACCAAAGACCTTGGCGTCACCGGTATTTGCGGTAGCGGTATTATTGAAGTAGTAGCAGAGATGTTTCTGGCGGGTGTGATAGATACCAACGGTGTTATTAAATCTACCCACGCGAGTAAGTCAGAACGCATTATCGAAAATGACAGAACATTTTCGTATCTACTGCACGATGGTGAAGTGAAAATTGTCATCACACAAAACGATGTCAGACAAATTCAATTAGCAAAAGCAGCACTCTATGCAGGAGTGCGACTATTGATGGACCGGCTTGAAGTTGAACACGTGGACCGCATTCGGCTGGCCGGTGCATTCGGCAGCCACATTGATGTTAAGTACGCAATGATTCTGGGCTTAATCCCTGACTG
>CAYPDN010000599.1:0-1900 GCA_964409445.1 uncultured Granulosicoccaceae bacterium | reverse complement strand
ACCAGTGACGAACCCATGATCCAGGTGACCGAGGTGGTGAACTGTTCGACTTCTCTGCCGCCAACTTTTTGAGAAAGTGCAACAATACCGATCAGCATTACACCGAGAATTGACAGTACCCACGGACCGGCACTGATTAAGCCCGCAAATCCGTAAGCTTTTAGCGTACCTGTGAATGAATCATCATCCAGGTACTTGCGAAGTTCAAAACCAATACCTGCCATGTTACAGGCCTCCCGCTTGCTTCAGTTTAGACGCGCTGGCTATCTGATCTAAATAAATAGAGTGATAGCGTTCCAGCATGTCTTTTTCATCGTAGTATTTTTCAACCCGAGCGATTCCTGCGTCTCGTGCTTCACGCCATTTATCATCGTCGGTCAGCAGCGGGATTACTGCTTCTGCAAATGCAGCAGGGTTGGCGATGGGGACTACTGCTCCAGCTGCACCAATCGCACGGTCTTCGTCAGTGTCTCCATAGATGAGTTCGCTACAGCTGCCGACATCTGTTGAAACACAGGGTATGCCTGCTGCAAAACCTTCGAGAGTAGTTAATGGCTGCCCTTCTGAAACGGAGGTCAGCACGGTCAGACCGATTTGCGGAAAAATGTCTGTGAGCTTTTGAAAACCCAGAAATTGTACCGAGTCCTCCAATCCGAAGCTCGCTACCAGCGCTTTGCACTCAGCGACGTAAGCCGGGTCTTCTTCCTCCGGTCCTACCAGCCAGCCTTTCGCGTCCGGGACTTTGGCAATGACTATTCGCATCGCACGCACAAAAGACTTGATATCTTTAATGGGAACAATTCGACCAATAAGTGCCAGTACGGGTGGCACAGCTGCATCATCCGCACGTCTGATTTTTGTAAGTGACTGGACCGCGACACCATTGGGAATAATAGTCAGGCGTGACTCTGGTGCTCCGTCTTCTATTTGCCTTAATCGGTTGCCGTTGTAAAGTGTATAAATATGATCTGCAGCGCTGTATGACATTCGCCCCAGAGATCGGAAAAACCGAATCCAGGTTTGTCTGAGGTATCCCATGCTGTCATCAAGTCCGACCCGGAAGGGGTCAAGCTCTTCTGGAATCCAGTCAACATGGGCTAAATCAATTTCGCGTTCCTTGGTGTAGATACCGTGTTCTGAAATAATATACGGCGCGCCAGTTTTATTTTTTAGCATAGCACCAAGGTATCCGGCGTAACCAGTTGATACCGAGTGATACATGTTTGCTGATGGTGCGTTCTCAACGATTTGCGCCAGAGTAAAAAGTGGCCCGTGCATGGTTCTAACGGTCCAGAAGAAGTGATTGAAATCCAATCCTTCAGGGGCATCTACATACTTTGATCTAATTGCGTTCCAGGATTCGTCACTGTGGAAGAGGTCAGTGCGAGTGATAGCATCCTTACCGGTGGTTAAACTCGTGAAGTCGCGTACCGCTTCTGGTGGTACTTCTTTTCCTTGTTGCTCTGAGTCAGTCAACATGTCGTGCAACTGTTGATTGCGATCGAACAGAGCAGCTTTATCTGCTTTTCTGGCAAAGAGTTTTTTCTTTTGCGCAGGCTCACTATCGGAGCCCATCAGATAATGAATTTCAATATGCACGACATTGTCTGGAATCTCGTATGCCGGTTTGTCATAATCATCCGGACTGGCGCCGAGAAAAATAATTGAAAAGGACAGATCCTGCATTCCTTCAATTAACTGTTTCACCCACGTCGAAACACCACCTCTTACGTAGGGGTAGGTGCCTTCGAGTAACAGACATACATCTGCATGTGCATCCGGGTTGTATTTTGGTGAATCACCGCTCATGCCCAAAACTCAACTACGTTTGAAAAAGGAGGGTAAGATCTGAATGCCGGATCCAGGTTTGCCATTACTTTACGCAGCTTTGTAAAATCGC
>CAYPDN010000598.1:0-1905 GCA_964409445.1 uncultured Granulosicoccaceae bacterium | reverse complement strand
GCTTAGGGTTCGCTGCGAAAACAATCATGATCCCCAATATGGCAAAACCCAAAGAGTTCTTTCCGCGCCCATCTGATAAGTTCGTTCTTGATAAATTCGGTATAAATCCTGAGTTTCTAAAAATAGTCTATTTCGGTTCACTTGGTCGGGCAAACAATATCCCTCACTTGGTTAGAGAAATACAATACGTATCAGAACAAGACCTTCCAGTGCAATTTTTGATTATTGGAGAGGGCGCAATGGGTGACCAAGCACAAAAAGATCTTTCTGGAGCTTCTAGCGAAAAATACATTTTTCTCGGTAACCAGAACATGGAAAGCGTGTCGGCAATAGTTAACGAGTGTCAGATCTCAGTTACTTCGTTCCTGAACCTACCAATCCTGGAGACGAACTCACCCAATAAATTTTTTGATTCACTCTCCGCGGGAAAGCCAAGTGCGATCAACGTTCACGGTTGGATCCAAGACCTTGTCGAACAACATAAATGTGGCTTCTACACGAACCCGGAAATCCGCGGTGACCTTGTAGAAAAATCATTAGCACTGTATCAAGATCAAGCACGATATACCCGATATTGTGAAAACTCGAGAGCTCTGGCATTGAGTGAATTTGATCGGAGTAAACTAGCTAAGAACCTTGTTGATTCGATTCCGTGGTAGCACTTAAACAACCTCGTGGGCCGCTTGATAAATTAGGTAACGCATTTTTTTGACACACTCTACTGCAGCAAGATTGTTTTTGCATTCTTTTAATCCCTCCAGCTTTCCGGGGAATACGTCTGAATTACAAGATGCCTTACACGAACTCATTCGCGTACATATTCGCAATAGTGCAAAGCCTTTTACATGGAAACATGTGATCCGCTCAAACGGCAACAACGGCTCTCGCGCGGCGCTTAATTGTGCGCCACCAATGGTGGCTATTTAGCGAGGCAGATCTAACTGATCTATCCGGCGCTCCTCGACTTCTTGATTTTGAATGTACTCTCGTACAACATCTTCATCTCGCCCTACTGTCGATACGTAGTAAGCTCGAGCCCAAAAACTCTGACCCACATAGTTTCGTTTCTTTCCCATACACTCGAGCCAGATGGATCACACTTATTCCTAAAATATCCCACAACCTGCGAAACAGCGTACTGCTGTGGAATTGATATCATCATGTGCACATGATCTGCAATCAAATGCCCTTCCAACACTTCGCTTTCGCTTTGCCTCGCTAACTCCTTGACTATATCTCCAAGATATTGCCTTAACTCTACCTACAATGTTTTCTGTCTGTACTTCGGTATAAATACCAAGTGATATTTACATTCATACTTCGAATGATTTAATGTCCTTGTTTCGTTCATAAACTTGGATAGCATCCCCGGCAAAGCCCGGAGATTCCCGCTTTATCTAGTTAAATACTGTTGTATTTATAAAGTGTATTGAGGGCCGTCTCAACCAAAGGTAGGGCTTGAATGAAAGTAGTTTTGTCATCGAGTATCTTTACAATGACAGCCAAACTCACGTGGCGGCAAGCGACAAATAGTAGCTCACTACCAATCCATTCAATTTCTGAACTACCCTATTATACGGTCGCGTCTTCTAAATCTGATCGTTTACGCTTTCCCTACGTTTTTTTCTTCTACGCAGCTGAACCTGATTCCCCACATACGCCATGCAAACCAACAAAGACCAAACTAGCCAAGTCGGTTTGCGATATTCCCAGGTCAGCGCACTAGCTCCGATGCCCCAGCAGAAAAGTAAACTTAGTAAAAAGTATCGTTGTTGAGATGAAGAGCGCCAACAAAGCCTTATAAGCACCAGGAGTATGCATATGTACGCCGAGAACCCTAAAATCCCTGTTTCCACGAGTATAGATACATGTGTACTGTGAGCGGACAATTGAACTGTGTTCTGT
>CAYPDN010000597.1:0-1928 GCA_964409445.1 uncultured Granulosicoccaceae bacterium | reverse complement strand
TCAACTCCGACGGATCAAGGCAAGTTCTGAGTTCTGAAGCTGTGCCGACGACTGAAAAGCTTGCCAAAGCTTCAGGTGGAATATCATCTGTCAGTAGCCTTTTAAATAAGGTTAGATCGGAAGGAATCTCCCCTGGTAGAGAAATGGCGTTCCGGTCAAAAATTGGCCATGCTCCGGCTTCGATAACTACGGGAGCTGGAAGTTATGCCATAGGTACGACGTCTTCTCATACGACTGGTGGCCGGGTAAAACCCTCTACAGCTGGACAATTTACAGTTTTTAACGGCGTCACTAATCAGGTTGTTCAATCCACTCAAACTATAGTGTCGGAAACGGGAGAAATTTTATGCCGAGTTCTAATTCCGGCTAAGTATAAAACAATTACCAAGCAAGTCCTTGTATCGCCTGCCCGCACAGTAGAGCGCGAGGTTCCTGCCGTTACAAAAGATATAACGGTTAAGGTCGCAAATGAAGATGGTAGCTTCAAAGAGGTTATCAAAACCATTGTCATCCAAGAGGCTTGGACAGACCTTGATGTCATACCAGCTGTCTATGAAACCCGATCAGAGAGGATTTTGGTTGCGCCCGCGAGGGAAGAATGGAAACCAGGAAGCCAAGCTATAAATGCGTCTGCATTGTTAACGCCTATTGTACCGCCAAAGCCCAAGCCTAAACCAAAGCCTGCCCCGCAATCAGGACTGCTTACGGCTGGGGATTATGATGATGTCCTCAACCCGGATCTCTATAAAGTCTATCTCGATAAAATGTTACAAGGCTCTCTTAGGGATAAAAACCTGCCCTATGTTGATGCCAATGAGCGGATTTCTATTCGCGTTGTTGATAACTTCGGGAAAGTTGTCCCGATGGCAGATATATCGCTCACGACATCGAATGGAAAGAAGATGTTCCCATTGCGTACAGGTGCGGATGGTATGGCTTACCTCTATCCTCATTTTGATAACTTGAAACCTGGTATTAAGATCAAAGTTTCGGCGAAAGGCGCCAGATCCGCTAAAACAAAGTTGACCCGTACATTGATCCAGAATGGCGGAGACATCGTTGTTGATTTGAAGATGAATAGCAAATCCGTTGCGGCCCTTGATCTCTTGCTAACGATAGACGCAACCGGGTCTATGGGGGATGAAATGCGGTATTTGCAATCAGAGCTCAAAGCCATTGTTGGCCGCGTCGAAGAAGACAATCCCGGAATTGATATTCGCACAGGGTTGGTTGTGTATCGCGATAAGGGCGATGCCTATGTTGTCCGTGAAATCCCCTTCACAGATGATATTGAAGACTTTCGCCAATCGTTAAGCGAACAAAATGCTAGGGGCGGGGGTGATAAGCCTGAGGCCGTGCATACCGCTATGCAGACAGGGTTAAGTATGGATTGGCGCGAGGACGCGCTTAAAGTTAATCTGTTGGTCGCTGACGCTCCGCCCCACGATCAATATATTGATGAAACATGGGAGGCTGGCTTGGTATCACGAACTAGGGGTATTCACATTGTTCCCTTAGCGGCTAGCGGCGTTGATAAAACAGCTGAGTTTTTAATGCGCTCTATGGCGCAAATTACGGGCGGTCGTTTTCTGTTTTTGACAGATGATAGCGGCATCGGAAATCCTCATGCTGAGCCCACAGTGGATTGCTATATCGTCACTAGGTTAGATGGATTGGTGACCCGTGTCCTGAGTAGCTTGATTAAAGGTCATCGCGTTGAACCTGAGGCTGGTCATGTTATACGAAGTGTTGGAAATTATCGATCAGGCGTGTGTGCTATCGATAATAAATTGGTGAATATACCTTCCCAAAATGTGACAAATAAGGATGAGCAATAATACGATAACATGCATGTTGTATCCTGCGTTTGATTGATAGTTTGGAAAAATAAGGTAGATTAAACTTGCACTGGGCTCTTTTTCTGTTGC
>CAYPDN010000596.1:0-1951 GCA_964409445.1 uncultured Granulosicoccaceae bacterium | reverse complement strand
CCCGCGTGCTGATGGTGTGCCATGCAACGTTACTGCGCGGTGATCTTTTGGACGCAATGATACTGTCAGACAGACGCTCTAACGCATCCAGTTGTTCTGCAATCTGGACAGGCAATAGCGAGACAGAACCAGTAACTGACCCGGTAGACAGCCAGGCTGCTAATCTTCGAACACGCTTAATATGTTGCAAATAGTTAGTGGCATCCGCTTCATCTCCCTCTACGACAAAGCGACCTAGCGCGGCTTCCGCTTCAGAAAGGCCTAATCGTAGTCGAAAGAAAGACTCCCGCGCCGCAGCACCAGGATTGACTTGCCGGTATCTAAGCTTGTCTATTTTTTCGACCAGTTTTTCTCGTGTCGGCCCGAACTCCTGGCCGAATACAAGTTTCGCAGGTTCGTTACCAGACTTCGCAGCAACATCAATTGTCCAGTCCTGTAGTTTTTTAAGACGGCTCAGATCCTCATCGAGCTCTGACAATAGCGCCTGACGTTCTGCTGTACTGTGCTTCTCAGAAAGGTTCTTCAGTGAATCAAATGCTGGCCAGATTTCAGTGCTCCACGCAAGCTCGACATTCTTACGCAACGCTGGATTCTTTAAAGCAACCCATCCTCTAAGGTTAGCTTCCGATCGTTGCAGACCCAGCTGAACAGTCATCGCAGCATTTGCACTGGGAACATTGACCAGCCTTATAGTAGTTATAGGTTCCCGCAGCATCTGCATTGCAACTGCTGCTAACACAAGTACAAGTGCCGCCAAACCAGCCACACGAATGTGGGACCGCAGCAGCTGTTGACGCAGCGTTGTATGCTGTGCCGTGTCACTTGTCTTATGGGAATCCTTTTTCAAGTCAATTACTCAGTCCGTTAGCTCTGCTTGAGTAGTTCTGATTGATGCGAGGTAGTTGACGACGCTCACCAGTTCTGCGTACAGAAGCTCCTGTCCCCATGGCGGCATCCTCTCTGATCTGCCTTGCGCTTTCCCACCCGAACTTACGATGGCGATGGTTTCATCATGCGAAAGCGTACTGCGGGTTAAATCAGCTGGTGACGGGTTGCGAATTATGCGGCTCATACGCCCGTCCCCTTTGCCGGAAGCACCGTGACAAGTCTCGCATCTCGAACGATAGATTTTCCTGCCATCGAATTTGCCTGGAGCGATCTCAACCGACGCTAACAGCTTTGTGGCATGGTCAAAGTCATAGCGCAGAACATCTATGAACTCCGTTACGGATTCTATGTCTGACTCCGAAAGTTCATCTTTCCAGGGTGGTGAAAGAGCACTGGTGGTATCCGGATCACTGCCATTTTCGATAATACTCTTCACAACGTGCCCGGTGTTGTCGCTCAGTTTTAACCGGGTATCTGGATAATCATGAATCAACAAAGCCATCGGCCCCTCGCCAAGACCTTTGGATCCATGGCAAAGTGCACAACGCTCAAGGTATACCTGCGCTCCACGACTTACATCAGCGCTTTCAGCGCTGGCCCCTGACATCTGCAGGCACAAAACAGCAAGCAACAACACCTGCTGTGCGATAAATTTCACTCTTCCACCTCAATGACCATTCTCATACTGGGATGAATAGCGCATTCAACGTGAACCTCGCCAGCCTCTTCAAACTTTACAGTTCTCGACTCTCCCTGCGGATACGAACCCAGATCAAAAGTCAAAGTCGGTGAAAGACTGAACACGTTATGAAAAAACGGATCATCATTGGTAAATTTAACTGTGTCACCAACCTTCACACTCAACTGATCTACAGAAAAACTTTTATCTTTTTGGCTAACGATTGGGATCTCAACAGCAACCACCTGCTTGACCACATCGGATGACGTTGCTGATTTTGATGGCAATTGTTCAGCAACAAGTCGTCCGACTGCGAAGAAAAGTGTAAATATAACGACTACTTGCAAGGCTGTTTTCATTTGAGATTTCTCTAATAACTTGTAC
>CAYPDN010000595.1:0-1964 GCA_964409445.1 uncultured Granulosicoccaceae bacterium | reverse complement strand
GTTCAGCCACGGTGTGCGGTTTTCCAAAGGAATCAATATTAACCTTGTCTCACTGATAACTGACAATGTTTTCTTCCCGGTCAGGGTACAATGGTTTTCAGGCAATTTAACTAAATTTAGAGTCACAATTACCCCATGGCGATTTATTCAATAAATGATAAAACTCCTGAAATTGCAACTGATGCCTGGGTAGCACCTGGTGCTGTAATCATCGGAGATGTCCAGTTGCGATCGAAGAGCAGTGTATGGTTTGGGGCGGTGATCCGTGCTGATAATGACAGCGTAGTGATAGGAGAGGGTAGTAATATACAGGATGGCTCGATCATTCACATTGATCCGGGTTATCCGCTCAGACTGCATGAGAAAGTCACCGTGGGCCATAAAGTTATGTTGCATGGGTGTACGGTGAAAGATCGTTCGTTAATCGGCATAGGTAGTATTTTGTTGAATGGTTGCGTCATTGGCAAAAATTCGATCGTCGGTGCAAACACGCTTATTCCTGAAGGTAAGGAATATCCTGACGGAGTGCTGATTCTTGGTTCACCAGGTAAGGTAGTACGTGAACTAACCGAAGAGCAACAACAAAGTTTAGAAGATGCGGCACAACACTATATAGCCAATGCCAAAATGTATCGAAACGGGCTGAAAACCGTTACTTAAAGTCACTGACAAAATTTCAATAGTTCTGTCACTTTTGATAGATTTGAATTTCAAGTGAATAATTGTCGAGATCACGGCGTCAACAGATGTTTCAATGGTCTTTCTGATTGATATTTTTATCATGCCAGTAATATAGTGTGTGTATCAGTATTTGTTGGCAAAGCAACAATAGAGGAATCATTCTATGTCCAGGCTTACCAGAAGACAGTTTAATCTGGCACTAAGTGTTACTACGACGGCCCTGGCGGTTCCGCTTGGGATCAAGGCGCAATCAAAACCGCGTGTGGTCATCATAGGTGGTGGTGCCGGAGGTGCGACTGCGGCCAGATACGCTGCTGTAAATTCTAAAGGAGCGGTCGATGTGACACTGATTGAAGAGTCACAGACCTACACCAGCTGTTTTTTCTCCAATTTATATTTAGGTGATGTTCGTACTTTTGATTCAATCACTCATCGTTATGACAAACTCCAGTCTGACTACGGAATAAATGTGGTCAACGGTTATGCGATTGAAATTGATCGAGGCGCAAAATCGATAAAACTAAAAGACGGCAATAGTGTGAGCTATGATCGTTTAGTGGTAGCGCCAGGGATTGATCTGATCTATGACAGTGTTCCGGGGTACTCGGAACAGGCAAGTATCGTTGCACCTCATGCCTGGCAGGCAGGCCCACAAACTCAGCTGCTAAAAGAGAAAATGAGCACCCTGAAAAATGGTGATAACATCGTTATGGTGACACCACCCAATCCGTATCGCTGTCCACCGGGGCCTTATGAGCGCGCATCTATGATGGCGCACTATTTTAAAACCCGCGGCATGACTGACAGTACGATCACCATTCTTGATACAAAAACCAAATTCTCTAAACAAGCTCTGTTTACCGCTGGTTGGGAAAATCATTATCCGGGTGTTATAGAATGGATAAGCCCTGAGATTCACGGCGGTATACTCGGTGTGGATGCAGAGTCTGGTGCGGTTGAAACCGACTTTGATACCTTCGAAGGTAGTCTGCTCAATATCATTCCTAAACAAAAAGCAGGTGCAATTGCACACACGGCTGGTCTCACAGATGATACTGGTTATTGCCCTATAGACGGAGAATCGATGCGGTCAATTGTAGACGAAGCTGTTTTTGTTATTGGTGATGCGAGTATAGCCGGCGCTATGCCCAAGTCCGGCTTTTCGGCAAATAGTCAGGCTAAGATCGCAGTGATGAACCTGTTGGGTGATCTCATCGATACCAAAGTGTTTGCGGCACAATATGCCAACACGATCCGCCACTGACGCGTTGTTATCTCACTGT
>CAYPDN010000594.1:0-1983 GCA_964409445.1 uncultured Granulosicoccaceae bacterium | reverse complement strand
CGAGCATTTGTTGTAAGCGTCATCCCACTCAGAGAATAGATTTCATTCTCCAGATCAACGGTGATTTCACCTTTACCATCAACGTCGGCAGCAAGCCCTAAACTGTTGCTGGAGAGGCCAAAATCTGTAGTTAGATTGAATGACTTTTGTAACTCGATCGCGCCGGTTTTCAAGTTGAACCCGGTAAGCTTTGCATCGGTTCCCGACTGTTCATCTTTCCAGGAAATATTGGCATCGCTTACTGTAATACCACCGACCGACAGCGCATTAATAGCTCTCGAATCATCTTCCGCACCGGCACTGGTATCATCGCTTTCTGTACCAGCATCACCGGACTTAAGCAGATCGTCCCAGTTGCTTGTGCCATCCGCTGCCCGCTGCAGGTCGAGCGAGAGACCTTGCAACTCTACTGTGCGTACATTGACTTCCTTTTTTAGCAGTGGCAGCAACTCTACTTTGACATCTGCGCTTCCCATTTTGACAAACGGCGTATTACCAAAGCCCTCGGCATTGGCCAGAGCAATATCACCGATAGATACACCCACCCACGGAAACACAGTAGGCCTGAGATCACCGGCAATGGTTAGATCGCGCCCGGTATGCTTTTTTGCCTGAACCTGAACTGTATCCCTGAAGTCGTTCCAGTCTACAAGGTAGACAAGGGCCGCAGCAGCTGCACCAATTACAAGAACCAGCACAAACATAGTGACAACAAGCCACTTCAACACTTTCATTATTATCCGCCTCTTCGTTTCTTCGTCATTGGGACTATTAAATGGTTTTCATTAGACTGCTAAAACGGTGTCTGGAAGACGCGACTACTCGAACTCGCACAACTTATCAGATCAGACTGCGATTAACATTCTGATCATAATTGCGGTTTAGTATAAGAGAATTATCTGTATTAGAAGTTACCAGATAATGTGTACTACACATCGCAGCGGTTTGCGAAATTATCGTGCCAGGTGTAAACCTGCATGGTGTGCTGCACTGTTTCCCGCGGACAACAGGAATGAAAGTACAGAATTGGTGTAGATGGGTAGCCGGCAGAGCTGCACCTCTGTGCGCCTGCCGATCATCACTGCCTATCTGATTGCATCGACCTTAATTTCAACACGTCGATTCAAACTGCGTCCTTCGCGAGTGTCGTTGCTGGCCAGCGGTGTGGATTCGCCTGCTCCGGTAGCTATAACAGGGAACCCTGGAATTACACTTTGGAACCAGTTCTTGACCGTTTCAGCGCGACGTTCCGAGAGCGCCTGGTTGTATGCTTTGGAACCATTGCTATCGGTGTGACCAACAACTTCAACCTTCCGCACGTCTTTGTAGCCACGCAGCATTGCTGAAAGTTTGCGCATCTCGTTGCTGCCTTCAGTACTTAGCAGGTCTGAGTCGAACTGGAACATTGTCCTGCCAACCAGCACAACTCTTTCGGGAAGTTGCGCAGGTGAGGCCACCGCAACAGTTGCCGGTGTAGTAGTCCTGGTCTGGGCACTTGTCTGGGCGACTGGCTGCGAGTCAGATTTCGCATCGCCTTCTCCTGATGAACCCCCACACGCAGCGCTGTCTTCTGACCATGCACTGGTGTGAACACAACCATCACCGGCAAGAAGACTGGACCCCTGAGCGACTACATAGCTCGAAGATGTGCCGTCCGTTCCTCCGGTCGTAGAGCCTCCTGTACCACAGGCCACCAGAAATACGCCGACTGCCATACCGACAACGAGTTTTGCTCGCATTAAAGTAACTCCATTCTTGTTACATATTTACCGAATCGTTCCAGGACGATTACATATCCCCCATTTATACAGCAGCGCGGAAGACTTGTAACCACCGAGTTGGCATTTTGAGTACCGCTTCAGGAATCGTTCAGTTTCTTATACTTAGTCCAGCTCCGGGCGTTGATAAGTTAACGAATTTCATGGGCTTGCACACTTTAAGGCGCAACACCTTTAGTACGCAAGTACTGCTTGAAACGCTTTT
>CAYPDN010000593.1:0-1990 GCA_964409445.1 uncultured Granulosicoccaceae bacterium | reverse complement strand
TGACCGGGTTTCTTGATGGTTGACGCTGTTCTAGTGTAGTGAAAACGCAGCAGCAAGGGGAGAGTAAATTGATACAAACTACTTTGCATTGATACTCTCTGGAGAGATCGTATAAAAAAATGCGACCAACACTCCCCCTTTGCTGTTGCAGCGATGGTGGGAAAGTCCAGGCATAATTTGCCTGAACTAAAGGTTACCGGATTCACCTGCGGATCTAACGACTACAGGCTAATCCGCACCAAACACCTACGCAGCTTGAAAATTCAAAGCCACACCGTTATTGCAGTACCGCAGCCCGGTAGGTTTTGGTCCGTCTTTGAAGATATGTCCCTGATGACCACCACACCGCGCACAATGGTATTCAGTACGTGGGTATATCAATTTATAATCAACAGATGTCGCAACATGGTTCGGTATTGCATCATAAAAGCTGGGCCAGCCGGTGCGGCTGTCATACTTTTTATCAGATTCAAACAGTGGCAGATCGCATCCGGCACAGGCAAAAATACCGGTACGTTTCTCATCATTTAGATCACTGCTGAACGGTCGCTCAGTCCCTGCTTTACGCAGCACTCTATATTCAGTGGCTGTAAGTTTCTTTTTCCACTCGGCCTCTGACAATTCTATTTTTTCCACAACCTGTCCTTCCGTCATTGTGACTTTCACAGATGTTGGCACTTTCGCCTCATCGCTCGCTAGAATCGTACGGTAGCTTAAAGGAACCAGTGGTATCGCTGCTGCTCCCACAAAATATTTTAGAAACGTTCTCTTATTCAATTGCTAACTCCGAAATACATAATATTAGGCGAACCGGTTTTAGCCGCTTCGTGAACAACCAGTTAGAGAGGAATTATATGAGAAGGTTCGATCGCCAGATGGAAATTGTTTCGTGGATCGATAACGAATTTATAACTTATTACTCACGAGATTAAAATCAATATTCACAGGCCACATTTAGCCGCAAATTATACTTCAACCGGACGTTTGATCTTCAATAAACGCTGAAGGGATACCGTTAAGACATCAGGTGCCAGTTTATGTGACACTCCGCACATTTTTCTGAATGCTGCAAAAACAGTTATGCCGCATGTCGAAATGGTGACAGCACTTCGTACAAGTCTTCTGCTGATTGGGGATATGCAAAAAAGAAACCCTGACCGCGGTTGCACCCGAGTTTACGCAACGCTTCAGCCTGTTCGGCAGTTTCGATGCCTTCCGCGGTGACCGCCATACCTATCGCGTGACCAAGCCGTACTGAGGCATCTACAATTGCGGCATCGTTGGTAGACGTCATCATGCCTTTGACAAAATTCTGATCTATTTTTAGCAACGAAAGAGGCATTTCCTTTAGTCGTACCAGAGATGAATGCCCGGTTCCAAAATCATCCATCGCGAACTCGATACCAACATCATTCAGTCGACGCATCGCATCTTTCGAACGGGTGTAATCTTCCATAACCGTGGTCTCTGTAAGCTCTATTGTTATTGAGCTGCCAGCAACACCGGACTTTTCGACAATATCGAGTATCGACTGCACAAAAGCACCGTCAGGCAGCAGCGATGCCGAAACATTAACAGACATGGTGAAGTCCCGAGGTAAATCCATAGTGTTGTGCCACTCGGCCAACTGGCTAGTCGCTTCAGTCATTACCCATTGACTAACATTAGAGATGTAGCCGTTTCGTTCCAGCATGGTAATTACATCGATCGTGGGTATTCCTTCACATTCCTCGTGGACACAGCGCAGCAGAGCTTCAACACCCACAATCCGACCACTGCTCAATTCTATATAAGGCTGATAGACAAGTTTAAAGAGCGCGCCAGGAGAGTTGAGCTCCACCAGCTCAGCAAGCCTGCGGAACTTTGTCAATTTCTCATGAATTTCAGCAGTGTGAAAACAGTACCCGCCCCTGCCGTTTTCCTTGGCAGTGTAGAGAGCCAGATCCGCTTTTTTAACAAGATCATTTGCATCCAGATTTTGCAACGGCTC
>CAYPDN010000592.1:0-1991 GCA_964409445.1 uncultured Granulosicoccaceae bacterium | reverse complement strand
CGACAATTCTAATTGTCGGCTCCGTCAATTGTCAACTAATTAAACCCCCGGTATGCGCTAGGGCTGAACTGACTCCTCTACCGATTCCCCGTCGGACGGTGAATCAGACGGTGCATCAGTGGTTTCCGATTCAGATCCGCTGGCACTCATTGCTGCGGCGAGCGACTCGTCAAGCGACTTCTGCGTCCTGCCTTCCTTGCGTTCCTTGTGGAATGCGAGTCCGGTACCGGCCGGTATCAGTCGTCCAACGATGACATTTTCCTTCAATCCGCGCAGCTCATCACCGGAGCCACGAACCGCAGCCTCAGTAAGAACACGGGTGGTTTCCTGGAAAGATGCCGCCGAAATAAACGACTCGGTAACCAGTGATGCTTTGGTGATACCCAATAAAATATGGGCATACTCGCATGGCTGCTTGCCTTCTTCCTTCAGCGCACGATTGACCTCTTTCGCTTCTGCAAATTCGATCTGTTCACCCGCAAGGAATTTCGAATCACCGGCTTCGGTAATATCTACCTTGCGCAGCATCTGGCGCACGATTACTTCAATGTGCTTGTCGTTGATTTTTACACCCTGCAGACGGTATACGTCCTGAATCTCTTTCACCAGATAGGCAGTCAGTGGTTCGATACCCTTGAGGCGCAATATATCCTGTGGGTTCGGCTCACCATCGGCAATCACTTCGCCCTGCTCCACCTGTTCACCTTCGAACACATTGATGTGGCGCCACTTTGGAATTAATTCCTCATAGTGCTCGGCGTTAGGACCAGTGATAACCAAACGCTGCTTACCTTTGGTTTCTTTACCAAAGCTGACCGTACCGGTGCGCTCTGCAAGAATCGCAGGCTCTTTGGGCTTTCGTGCTTCGAACAAGTCAGCAACTCGCGGCAGACCCCCGGTGATATCACGGTTCTTGGTAGATTCCTGAGGAATACGTGCGACTACATCACCCACTTCAACACGCTCTTCATCGTTCAGACTAACCGTCGCACCGCCTGGCAGCAGATAGTTTGCAGGAATACTGGTACCTGCATAACAAAGCTCTTCGCCTTTGTCGTCAATAAGACGAACCATCGGACGCAGGTCTTTAGCATTACCTGTAGAACGCATCTTCGGATCGGTGATAACGATAGATGAAACACCGGTCATCTCATCAGTCTCTGTATTCACAGTGATACCGTCTACAAAGTCTGAAAACTGGGCAATACCTGCAACCTCGGTAATGATCGGATGCATATGAGGATCCCAGACTGCTATGGTCTGGCCCGGAGTTACAGTCGAGCCGTCTTCAGACTTAACCACCGCACCGTAAGGCACCTTATAACGCTCACGTTCACGACCACTCTCATCTACGAGACCAATCTCACCGGAGCGCGATACAACCACCAGCTCACCGTTTGAGTTAGTCACATGCTTCAGGTTATGCAGTCGAATTGAACCACCGGCTTTAACTTCAACAGAGCTTGCCGCCGCCGCCCGACTCGCAGCCCCACCAATATGGAACGTACGCATCGTTAACTGCGTACCCGGCTCACCGATTGACTGGGCTGCCATAACACCAACAGACTCACCGTTATTGATCATATGGCCTCGTGCCAGGTCACGCCCATAACACATCGAGCAAACACCAAAGCTGGTTTCACAGGCAATTGCCGAGCGCACAACAACCTCATCAACACCCGACTCTTCAAGTAAATCAACCAGCGCTTCATCGAGCAATACACCCTGATCAACCACCAGGTCTTTGCCACTAGCGCTGTAGACTGGCTGCGCCGTCACACGGCCAAGCACCCTCTCACTGAGTGGTTCAACAACATCACCGCCCTCAATAACCGGCTTCATCGTCATACCGACATCAGTACCACAGTCGTATTCGGTAACAACAAGGTCCTGTGCAACATCAACAAGACGGCGTGTCAGGTAACCCGAGTTAGCCGTTTTAAGTGCGGTATCTGCCAGACCTTTACGAGCACCGTGAGTCGAGATGAAGT
>CAYPDN010000591.1:0-1993 GCA_964409445.1 uncultured Granulosicoccaceae bacterium | reverse complement strand
TGTCTGTATCTGACGGACCAAACATCATCAGTGACGGCCACCACCAGCGGTTTAACGCATCTTGTGCCATTTCTTTTTGGGCATCGGTACCTTCAGTCAGCTTTTTCATTAGTTCATAACCCTGTCGCTGATGAAAGCTCTCTTCTTTACATACCCTGATCATTGCGCGTGCATAAGGACCGTAGGAGCAACGGCACAGCGGCACCTGATTCATAATTGCAGCACCATCTACCAGCCAGCCGATAGCGCCAATATCGGCCCAGGTGGGTGTCGGGTAGTTGAAGATAGATGAGTATTTGGCAGCGCCACTCAACAGTTCTTCTGTCATTTGTTCTCGTGACACGCCGAGTGTTTCCGCGGCTGAGTAAAGATACAAACCATGGCCACCTTCATCCTGCACCTTGGCAAGCAGCGCTACTTTGCGGCGCAGTGTTGGTGCGCGGGTTATCCAGTTGCCCTCTGGCAACATGCCGACAATCTCCGAGTGGGCATGCTGGCTGATCATGCGTATCAGGGTTTTTCTGTATGCCATTGGCATCGGGTCATTCGGTTCGATTTTTTCCTCGGCGTCTATGCGTGCCTGGAAAGCGTCGAGAAATTCCTGTGATTCCTCGATTTCAGTTTTTGCGCCTATCAGGCCCTGAGAATACATAGCTGACTCCCGTTTCGGCAGTTGTCGACATTGATTAGATTAAATACGTTACAGAAATTGAGTAACAATTACAATTACTGTAACATAAACGCACAGATGTCGAGCAGTGTAATATCGAGCCTGTGCGGACGAATTGATGCCCTGGTTTTTCAACCCTAATTAAGGAATGCAAGTTTGACCCCGGTAAGTTACAAAAACGAGGCGGGACACGCCTGGGTGATGATTGACAATCCACCGGTAAACGCGACTTCGCGGGCAGTGCGGTCCGGTTTGCTCGACGCTGTCGGCAAATCTGTTCGGGATGGGTGTCGCACAGGGATGATTATTTGCAAAGGTAAAACCTTTGTAGCGGGCGGAGACATTTCAGAATTTGGCGACCCCCCGCTTGAACCGCATTTGCCAGATGTTTATCGGTCCATTGAGCAAAGCCCGATAATTTGGGCTTCGGCGTTACACGGTACTGTTCTCGGTGGTGGTTTTGAGCTGGCTATGGCGTGTCACATAAGAGTGGCTCTGCAAGGTACGCGCTTTGGTCTTCCTGAAGTAAATCTGGGTCTGGTGCCTGGTGCGGGTGGTACACAACGGCTGCCGCGACTGGTTGGTGCTGAAATGGCGGCCGATCTTGCCAGTAGCGGTCGTCTTATCGATGCGCAGACTTTATTTGCTGCAGGTGGTCTTGACGCTGTGGTTGATAAAGATCTGGTAGATCAAACTCGGCTAATGCTTAACACAACTGTTAATCAGCCACTGGCCGTCAGCGAGCGGAGGATAATTCCTGTGGAGGAAGGTTTTTTTAAAACCTTCAAACTTCAGGCAAAGAAAAAGTCTAAAGGTGCAATTGCACCTTTGTTGAACGTCGATGCAGTGCAATGGGCATGCGATACAGACTTTAGTGACGGACAGAAACGGGAAAGAAGTCTACACCTTAAACTGCGTGACAGTGATCAGTCTGTAGCGCTAAGGCATGTATTTTTTGCAGAACGCGCGGTATCAAAGCCTGCTGTAATAAAAGATGTTAAGTCTAAACAGATAGAACACGTCACGGTTGTCGGTGGCGGGTTGATGGGTGCCGGTATTGCTGCTGCCTGTTTAAGTGCGGGATTTACCGTTCATTTGCTCGAAGTCGACAGTGAATCTGTTGCAGCCGCCGAGGTGCGCGTTAAAGAGTTACTTGATGGTGCGCTGAAGCGTGGCAAGATAGATCAACAGCAATATGATAAGCAGGCTAAGGCTTTTAGCTGTGGCAGTGACTATCAGTCAGTTGCAAAAACCGATATAGCTATTGAAGCAGTATTTGAAGACATGGCAGTCAAACAGAAGGTCTTTAAAAAGCTTAAGGAC
>CAYPDN010000590.1:0-2004 GCA_964409445.1 uncultured Granulosicoccaceae bacterium | reverse complement strand
CGGTGATGCCATTTTCACCGATAGCAATGGAAGGTCTCGACTGGAATATCATTGGTGGTCTGAATGATAGAAACCTGCGTCAAAGAGAGGTCGCGCTACTACCCGAAGGACACGCATGGCTGCTAATTGAACTTGCTGCCGGAACAGAAGCAACGCTCAATGATCAATGCATAGCATTCGATCAGGCCATGAGAGATTCACCTACCGTAGTCTCTGTGAAAACCACTATCGATCCCGCGGAAGTCTCCGATATCTGGAGCATTCGCGAACAAGGGGCATCAGCCACCGCACTCGCACTTAATCCTGGTGATACTGATCCGGTTGTTGGATGGGAAGACACTGCAGTCGACCCGATGCAGCTCGGTAACTACCTAAGAGAAATGGCAGCTCTGGTAGATCGATACGACTACAAGACCAGCTTATACGGACACTTCGGTGATGGCTGCATACACGCACGAATGACCTTTGACACTAGAACCGAAGCAGGCGTTGCAAAGTGGCGGCGATTCAGTAAAGAGATTGCCGAACTGGTTGTTAAATACAACGGATCACTATCCGGAGAGCACGGCGACGGACAAGCCAAGGCCGAGTTTCTGCCCATCATGTTTGGCGATAACCTGATGCAGGCTTTCAGGAGATTTAAACAGGCCTGGGACCCGGACAAGCTAATGAATCCCGGTAAACTGATCGACGCATACCGCATGGATGAAAACCTGCGACTGGGCCCTGACTACAGCACCCCTGTTTTCGACAGCGTGCTGCAATTTACCGAAGACGCCGGCGGCTTCGGACGCAGCACAGAGCGTTGTATCGGCATGGGTAAGTGCCGCGCGACTTCTGGCGCGATGTGTCCAAGCTATCAGGCTACTGGTGAAGAGCGCTTTTCCACACGCGGTCGCGCTCACCTGCTGCATGAACTGCTCAGAGGCGAAATTATTCCAAACGGATTCGACGACACATATATTGCAGAGTCTCTTGAACACTGTTTGTCGTGCAAGGCCTGCAAAACTGAATGCCCGACACACGTTGATATTGCAGCGTTCAAAGCTGAATTTATGGCCCAACACCACAAGATCAAAAAACGCCCGATACATCACCATGTTTTTGGCAAAGCTGGTCAGTGGCTCCCGCTGATGACACGCTTTCCAAAATTTCTCAACATGCTGCAAAGCGGTGTGCCCGGCAGGATTTTAAAATCGTGCCTGGGCGTGGATAAGAATAAATCTCTGCCTGTGCTTAATAACACACCGTTTATGAAATGGGCTGTTAAAAACGCCGACACATCAGAAGGTGAGTTTCTGAAGTTTGGCACTACAACCGGCAGCCCTGTAGTACTGTGGCTCGACAGTGTCAACAACGCCTATCGACCAGAGGTTATTAAAACAGCCGTATCTTTACTTAATCGCTGTGGCTTCAATGTACTAATCGCAAAAAACCACTTCTGTTGCGGCAGACCACTATACGAGCACGGCTTTTTGGATAAGGCAAAGCAACAGCTGAGCAGTATACTCGATAGTTTTTACAGCCAGCTTCCCGCGCGCGCATCGGTACTGGTGCTCGAGCCATCCTGCCTCTCGGTCTTTAAAGACGAGCTACACAAACTTTTTCCGGAGGATACAAGGGCAACTGATCTGGATGCACGCACCATGACTGTTGCGGAGTTTTTAACCAGCCAAAACATTCAACCTGATAAAACGCTGCCGCGTGGTGTGATGCACCTGCACTGCCATGGCAAGACTACTCAGCAGTCAGAACGTGACTGGATGCGGAATTGCTTTGACGAGTTAGAAGAACCTGAAAGTGGATGCTGCGGTATGGCAGGTGTCTTTGGAATACGCGCCAAGACCAGTGCTATCGGAGACAAGCTATATGCCAGATCATTGCAAAGCGCTGTAGTTAATTCTTCATCAGACAGGCAGACAACAATTGTCAGTAACGGCTATAGTTGTCGCAAGCAAATTGAAGATAACGAAAATATTGAAGTGCGGCATCCGGTCGAAATCA
>CAYPDN010000589.1:0-2010 GCA_964409445.1 uncultured Granulosicoccaceae bacterium | reverse complement strand
AGACCGGCAGCGAGCAATGTAGTTACTTTTTTCATTGCGTTAATCCTCGTTTAAACATCCGGAAAATCCGGCTTATAGTAAATCCGGAGCGGTACACTCGCCCCAAATCGCGGGCCAAAATGGTAAACCTAAATGGCAAACCTAAATGGCAAAAATTACAACTCTTGTACATCTAACTCAAATATATCCTACATCATTCATCTATGAATTCTGTCTGCTACCCACAATTATTCAGGTAAACAAGCCTACGCATCCAGCGCTCTGCAGTCTTCTTGCAACCAACCGACAGAGACTGTGTCTCCTTCGCGCAACGACGCATGGTTGGAGGAATTTGGTACTTTTACAACAAAATCATCGCGCCCAAGTATGGATATGCGGGTGCGAATGTGATCGCCGAGATAAATAAGTTCCAGCACTTGTGCATCAAAAATATTGGGCACAGAGCCTGCATCCGGGTTAATTACCACCCGTTCCGGCCTTAACGACAAAGTCGACTCGTCACCATGCGCCGAGACATTAATTGCCATTGCATAGATAGGTACACCCTCTGCGGTTTGCACAACACAGTAGTCGCCATCGATATCCGACACCGTGCCACGCAGCTTATTATTCTCGCCAATAAACTGTGCAACGAATGCATTTTCCGGGCGTTCGTATAAATCATCAGGTGGTGCGAGTTGCTGGATAACACCGTCGTTGAACACAGCAATCCGGTTTGACATGGTCAGTGCCTCTGACTGATCGTGCGTTACATACACAACTGTGACCCCGAGGTTTTCATGTATATGTTTGATCTCGTACTGCATCTGTTCACGCAGGTTTTTATCCAGCGCGCCCAGTGGTTCATCCATTAATACAAGGTCAGGATCAAAAACCAGCGCACGTGCCACGGCTACTCGCTGCTGCTGACCACCTGAAAGCTGTGCCGGCCTGCGGTTACCGAATTCACCAAGCTGCACCATGTCGAGCGCTTTTTTCACACGCGCTTCACGATCTGATTTAGACAGCTTGCGCACTTCAAGCGGAAAAGCAAGATTCTCCGCTACCGTCATATGTGGAAATAGTGCGTAGTTCTGGAAGACCATCCCAATCCCGCGCTTGTGAGGTGGAACGTTGTTGATGGGGCGTTCGTTCAGGTAGATCTCGCCGTAGGTCGCAGGCTCAAAACCTGCCAGCATCATCAGGCAGGTAGTCTTGCCGGAGCCAGACGGGCCGAGCATCGTCAGAAACTCTCCGGTTTCCACATCGAGGTTGAGATCCTTTACGACCAGTACTTTACCGTCGTAACTCTTTTGAACACTCTTGAATTGTACGAGTGGCTTTGTAGCGGGCATTCAATTCCTGATCATCGTCATGTATCAATCTTGATACACATTCTTGAAGCATCGAGCTAGTGTGCAGTACACCAGCAAATCAGGCAACCACAAACACTGTAAACGACGATATTTGCCAAGTAATTCTCAGCGAAGTAAGAATCAGTTCGGCTGTGTGACAGTCACTGTAATGTTTTTTCAGCTTGCTACAACAGCATTTATTGCAGCAGCGTGGTGATCAAACCATCCGGTCAGCCATCGAATTTCTTCAGCCTGGCCATCAAACTGGAGGTGTCCCAGCGGTTACCACCCATTTTTTGGACGTCGGCATAGTACTGATCAACCATTGCAGTCACCGGCACGGATGCTCCATTACTGCGCGCCTCATCTAAGACGATGGATAAATCCTTACGCATCCAGTCAACCGCAAAGCCGAATTCGTATTCATTCTTAGCCATGGTCTGGTAGCGATTCACCAACTGCCAGGACTGGGCGGCACCACCACCAACCACGCCCATGACTTTTTCAATATCAAGGCCTGCAGCATCGGCAAAGTTCACCCCTTCAGCAAGCGCCTGGACCAGACCGGCAATGCAAATCTGGTTAACCATTTTGGTCAACTGGCCCGCTCCTGTTTCACCGATCAGTGCGACTGTTTTTCCATAAGCTGCCAGTGTGTCAGCGACTGCATCAAAGG
>CAYPDN010000588.1:0-2013 GCA_964409445.1 uncultured Granulosicoccaceae bacterium | reverse complement strand
CTGACCGTACAACTAACCGTAGTAATTAGCGGTTAAAAGGGCACCCTAGGGTGCAGTGCGTTCATAGAAAAAATCGAGCGGTATTCTAGTAGGTCGCTGGTCTAATGTTGTGCTGCCGAGATGCAACCGCTCGCTGTCTGTGACGATATATATTCCCAACTGTTGAGTAAGCTCAATGCCGGCTTCTTTGCGTTCTGCTTCTGTTAGCGTGACGCCGTTAATAGCAACTGACTCTGTCAGTAGATCAATATGCCGGGCCTGGCCCAGAGCTGTCGTTGTAGTGCCCAGTGGAAAGCTTAAGCTAAGCTCCTGTGACTGACTACTTAGAAAAAATGTATCGTCGTCCTGATCAACAACCCTTTGATCGGTGACAGGCACGCTGCAGTTTGCGTCGTCAAAATACTCGATTGTCTGGGTAGCGCTGAAGTCATCAATGAGCAGTGTTTCCCTGAAGAAGCCCAGTGGACTATTCGGGTCGTCAACAGGGCGCGGGTTTTCGTGACAACCGCTGTCCCAGGTAGCATTAAGCAGTGCAACTGGTCTGTTTCCAGGTTCCGGGCCGTCCGAACATCCGCTGGCAACGGTTATAAGAATTGCCAGTGGTGCTATAAATTTAAATCCGTTTTTCATATTGCAAAATTCCTCGGGGAGGATGCTGTAATTGTTTTTGCTTTATCTATAGATAAAAAAAAACCCGGACTCGCCGGGTTCTTTTTCACAAGGCTTAAAGTTACTTTGCGACGTTCGGGAAAATAATTTCCACTCGACGGTTTTGCAATCTGCCCAATGGCGCGTCATTGCCAGCCAGTGGTGCTGAATCACCAAACCCTGTGGCATTAATTCGTGCTGCATTGACGCCACGCAGAACCAAAGCAGATTTAATTGCGATTGCGCGGTCGGATGTCAGATTGTCTCTGTGTTCAGCAGTTCCGGTGTTATCTGTGTGTGCTTCAATTTCAAGCAGCAGATCCGGGTTTTCAACCAAAACGGCGGCTATGTTATCCAGGTGACGTCCGGCGCGACCGTTCCACAGTCTTGCAGAGCCTGATTCAAAATATCTCTCACCCAGTGTCAGTGACATTCCGCGGCTTGTAGGGCGTGCATTCATGGCGCGCAGTTCTTCATTCAGACGTGCGCCAGTCACCATGATTGTTTCCGGCTCTTGCTCTGGTACCAGTTCTGGCGTCAGCTCAAGCGATGCGCTGTTCGGTGCAGGTCGTGCAGCTCCGAGTGTTGGTTCAGACTGTGTTTGAATGACCGCAGGCAGTTGGATCGTGCTCTCACTGTTTTGCGTTGTAGCAGCACCGTTTTGCAGTGCACCGGATGCAATACGGTTTTGAAGTTGGTTAAGTTGGTTGCTTAGTGCTGCAAGCTGTTGTGCTATCAGCTGCGTTTCAGTCATAGGCGCGACTGCACTGCCACCTTGCATAGAACCGGCATGTTTGGTCATCGCGTGAGGTGGATTCGCTGCAGCAATAACTGGTGACTGCGAATCTGGTGCTCCTATTCGCGGCCCGGAAGGCTGAGAGCTGGCTTGCGCTATTTTGATGTTCTTTTTTGCCGTTAAGGCGCGAGCGACTTGCTGAGCCTCTTTCGATTTCAGTTGTGCCAGAGTTGCTTCATGGGCGATTACTTCAGGGCCCTTGAAAAAGTCAGATGCATCTTCTGCAACTTTCAGTTGCTTCTTTGCCTGATCCAGCTCGGCTGCTGCCAAAGATGACACAGATGGGTCTGCAGCTGCCGCCTGGTACACCTTGCGAGCTTCTTCGAGCTCAGGGCTCCAGGCCTGTTTGGGTGCACAACCAGACAGTGCGATCCCGCCAATGAGTAGCGCGATACTTGAAAGATGGAATGTTTTCATCTTGGGAATTCCGTAATGGTTCAGTTGCTTAGTTAGCGAGCCTGGCCAGTAAGGATGAACCCGAGTGAAGACTCCGCCGCTGCGGCTTCGCTGATTGCTCGGGCCAAACTTGCTTCAGCCGATGCAAGTTCCAGCAATTTCTGTGCTCGATC
>CAYPDN010000587.1:0-2013 GCA_964409445.1 uncultured Granulosicoccaceae bacterium | reverse complement strand
ATCTTCGATTCGAACTTAGACAACAATTTTGGTGATCAGAGCCTTATTGACAGCAACGGAGTACTAAGAGTTGGTGGCACCAGTATTACTGACAATGATGTTGACGGTGCGATCATAGAAAACACAGGTCAGGCGGAACTTATCAACAGTACTGTCAGTGGTAACGAGGCAGGTTTCGGCTTGAACAACCCGGACTTTGCCGGAGCGATCAGCAACACCGGGCTGATGCTGGTGACGACAACTACCATTGCTAACAACACCCATCCGGGAGCGGGTGATTTTCAGATCGGTAACTCAGGTGAACTTTCTCTTTCCAATTCAATCCTCAGCGGTGTAGAAGGTGGCAGGGAGTGTAACGGAATATCACCTGTGCAGTCGGTCGGTCATAACCTGCACACAGATGGCACTTGTGGTGATCCTCTACAGACAGACATACCATTTGGCAATCCGGGGTTACTTGCGCTTGCTGATAACGGTGGCCCTGGAAAAACGCACGCTCTGCAGACTGGCAGCGATGCCATTGATGCAGGTGATTGTGCAGACGGGGCTCTGACAAAAGATCAACGAGGCATCTCGCGCCCACAGGGTAATGACTGTGACATCGGAGCATATGAACTGGTTGCAGAAAGCACAGATGCAGGCAATGAAACGGACGTTGGAGCAGAAGACATTAACAACAACAATCCAGAAGACTCTAATGATAACGAGAGTCCCGCTGATGGGACTGACAACTCCACTGATGATGCGAATGAAACTGCAGATACCACAGATCCGATTGATTCCACTGATGCCACAGACATTGAGGTAGCAGGTACACCAATCAACGTTTCTGATTCTGTCAATCCGGTTGACAGTGAACCACAGGACTCGGGTGGGGGGTCAGTTGATGTTCCTTTTTGTTTGTGGGTTTCTATTCTAGTTGTTGGGACAATCCGCAGACGAGTTGCTGGAGCAGTTTTCAGGTCTTGTGTCTGGTATCGAGAGGGCTGACAATTGAGCTCAAGGCTATTCCCATATTTCTTGTAGTATTCTTTTACCGATGGCAGATCCCTTAATCATGAACGACGAGTTGCTTTACGAGCACCACGGCACAACGGGTGTGATCACCTTTAACCGCCCGCAGGCTAGAAATGCATTGACCTTCGAGATGTATGAAGCTCTGGCGGAAATATGTAACAACATCATCGAAAAAAATGAAGATACCCGCTCACTTATTATTACCGGTGCAGGAGAGAAAGCCTTTGCTGCAGGGACTGATATATCCAGATTTAAAGACTTCCGCACTGCAGAAGATGCAATTGGCTATGAACGAACCATGGACCGCGTTCTGGGTACATTAGAGTCCGTTCCTATACCTGTCATAGCAGCAATTCGAGGTGCATGTACCGGCGGAGGGGCGGCAATTGCCGCCTGTTGTGATATTCGTATTGCCACTGATGATTTGAAATTTGGTTTCCCTATTGCACGCACTCTGGGTAACTGCTTGTCACTGAGTAATTTATCCAGGCTGGTTGAACTCCTCGGTGCTGCCAGGACACGTGAAATATTACTGACCTCACGCCTGATAAAAATTGACGAGGCGGTGTCTATTAACCTGATCAATGAAACCACAGCAGATCCGCTGGCGCGTGCTCATGAAATAGGTGAGCTATGTAAAACGCAGGCACCATTGACTATTGCAGCCAGTAAGGAGGGCTTGCGCCGCCTCCGCGCGCACAAGGCAGATATCGAAGGTGACGATCTCATCGTGCAGTGCTATACCAGTGAAGATTTCCGCGAAGGGATGGATGCATTTTTAGCTAAACGCAAACCGGAATGGCAAGGTCGGTGAGACTCGAATTACAGGCAGAGGGATAAAGGCAGCGGTCAATGCACCTGACCGGCCAGTCATCAGCACTAGTTGTCTGGCAAAATGTCGGGCAACACGGCTGTACCAACAAACACCTTGTTTTCAGGCTCTTGCCCCATTTCGACGCGTCTGATGTTTTTTGCAATAAACTCCCAGCGTCGTTT
>CAYPDN010000586.1:0-2020 GCA_964409445.1 uncultured Granulosicoccaceae bacterium | reverse complement strand
AAACTCTGCTGTGACAACTGGATTAACGCACTTCACCGCGTTTGGGGCGAATAAATACACCGTGCTTGATGCCAACAATATTAATTATCTCGTGGTGCATTGTTCAGACACACCAGACAACGATCCGTTAACCGCGCGCGACATCCATGAAATGCACCTTGGATTCGGATGGCATGGTGTTGGTTATCACCGGGTTATCAACCGCGATGGCGTCGTTGAACAAGGTCGACCAGACTACTGGATTGGTGCACATGTTTATGGTCACAATGAAGAATCTCTGGGCGTCTGTCTTATCGGCCGAACAGACTTCACCGATGAACAGTTTGAGTCTCTTGCGAACGTGCTGCGAGAGTGGACAACCAGACACCCGACAGCCGAAGTTGTCGGCCACCGTGATTTTGAATACACCGATAAAACCTGCCCGAATTTCGATGCTAAAAAATGGTGGTCAACACGCCGCAAAAATCACCCTAAGTACACCTGACTGTTCTACTCATCTTGCAATGGCAGAAAACCAGTCAAGTACGCTATAGTCGCACCTTCAAAACAAACCACGCGGGTGCCTAATGTCAGCCGGCATAGACTGGAACGATCAGAGCAATAAAGTTGCCGCCGGTGTGATGATCGCCGGGTTTGTATTACTCGCAGCATCAGCGTTTAATCCACTACGCGAAGCATTCGCAGGCACCCCGCTCTGGGTATTCAGAGCCGTTTGCATTGCAGCCATTGCCTATTGTGTTTATCGGCTTTTCACACCAAGCGCCATTGTCATGTTGTTCCTCGGCTTCTCCGCCGGCATCCCTATACTGCTTATTTTTTCATCGCTGAGCCTGTGGCTTGGAGAGGCCGGGCTTAAAAAGTCGGCAGTGACGTATTTTTCATGGGCTGCACTGGGCTACTCTTTTAAATTTGTATGGGCGCCACTTATAGATAAGTTACCCATACCGGTACTGACACGCTGGCTGGGCCGGCGCCGTGCGTGGTTGTTACTATCACAATTCGCTGTAATCGGCGCCATACTCTGGATGGCATTAACCGATCCTGCTGCAGGTGAATCCAGTTTAACCATTATGGCATTCGCAGCGGTTGCTCTCGGCTTTTCATCTGCAACACAAGACATTGTAATTGATGCGTATCGCATAGAGAGCGCACCAACTGAAGAACAGGCAATGATATCGTCAACCTACATAGCTGGCTATCGTATCGGCATGATTGTAGCGGGTGCCGGTGCACTGTATCTTGCAACCCATTTTGGCTCAACCAAAGAGACCTACAGTTACTCAGCATGGATGAATACTTACGCCATTATGGCGGCAGTAATGTTAATAGGCGTTGCAACCACATTCATTATTCGCGAGCCAGCTACACATCGAGCGGACACCAACCCTTATCAGGCTTCAGACTATTTGCGCTTTCTACTGGTGTTTATTGTCGCGGTCATTGCGTTCATTGCTACATTCTTATTGAGTTCCGGTATTGTCAGCAGTGCAAAAGATAGCCTCAAAGAGCTTTTCAATAATCGCCATCTGGCAGGCTTCATCGTTGCCACTATCAGGCTGGCTATAGCGGCAGCAATTGCCTGGTTCGTAGCGATGGTCCTGGTAAAGGCAGGGGTCGGCAATCGGCAGATGATCACCGAGTCGTATGTAGACCCGGTACGAGACTTTTTTAGACGCTACGGCATGAGTCTGGCACTGCTGCTTCTGGCGCTTATCGGTCTCTATCGCGTCTCAGACATTGTTATGGGCGTTATCGCTAACGTGTTTTATCAGGAGATCGGTTATACCAAAGTACAGATCGCGAACGTTTCGAAATTTTTCGGATTGATCATGACCATTGCCGGCGGCCTGCTTGGCGGCTTTTTATCCGTGCGTTTTGGTGTGATGCGCATTCTGTTTCTCGGTGCCGTACTATCAGCTGTCACCAATTTGTTGTTTATCGCCCTGGCTGAGTCGAGTGCAAGCATACCGATGCTTGTAATGGTGATTGGCGCAGATAACCTTTCAGCAGGTTTGGCCAG
>CAYPDN010000585.1:0-2026 GCA_964409445.1 uncultured Granulosicoccaceae bacterium | reverse complement strand
ATCCTTCGTTACGCGCTTGCAGTTTATCAAACTGTGCTGTTTGAAAACGTTTGCCATGACGTTGGTCAGCTGGTTCACGATGCTGACACATCTCGCGGTAGCCGTGGAGTAGGAGCCTGCGCGGCAGAAGCTCTGCTACTGCGAACGCGCCACAGCGGTGCGCCATTGTCTAAAAAAAGTAGGGATCGATCATTTTCGTTACGTATGCCATTTTTTGTGTCTGATAGGCTATGCGCCTCAAATGATCGTTAAAACGCCCTCGCTGTGGCACGTTCTCGCTACGCAGATTTCTGCCGCGCAGGCTCCTACCCTCATTCAAGCGCTTTTACTGTACCATTAACTCAAGCAACAGGAGAATGAAGTGAGCAATGACATAAAGGTATTTTGGCAAAGATGACCAAACACGATTCTGATCACATCGCTCATATACATGACGAGCTCCACAGCCATTTACCGTCTGAGCCGGCGCTGCGTGCAAAAGCGCTCGAAAGCTTGCTGGTTGAGAAAGGCATGGTAGATACAGCAGCGGTTGATGCATGGGTTGAGGCATATTCTGAAGATATCGGCCCGAAGAACGGTGGGCGTATTGTGGCTCGTAGTTGGGTTGATGAAGGGTTTCGAAAACGATTACTGGATGATGCCAGCGCAGCAATACCTGAACTGGGACTGGAGCAGGGGCATTTGATTGCGGTCGAGAATTGTCACGATGTACACAATCTTATTGTCTGCACACTCTGCTCATGTTACCCGATGGGTCTTCTGGGTATGGCACCAACCTGGTACAAGATGGCAGCTTACAGATCGAGGGCGGTGCGCGATCCCCGGGGAGTACTTGATGAGTTTGGTGTCGAGGTTCCCGATGGTGCAAAAGTTCGTGTTTGGGACAGCACAGCAGAACTTCGTTATCTTGTGGTACCGCAGCGCCCGGCAGGTACGGATGGCTGGGCTGAAGATAAGCTTGCACAACTAGTTAGCCGCAATTCAATGATCGGTACAGAGCGTGATCTGACTGCACGAGTTGAGGGTATAAACTGATGGATGGCATTCACGATCTCGGTGGTCGTCACGGCTTTGGCAAAATAGACGTCAATGAAAAGGAAGTTCAGTTTCACGAACCCTACGAGGGAAGAGTGAGAAGCATTGTTAATGCAATGACGCAAGCACCCGACTGGAGTATTGACTGGTTTCGTCACTGCCGTGAATTAATAAGCCCAACCGACTATCTGACTCGGCCTTACTTTGATCAGTGGGTGCAAACTTATGCCGCGATGCTGGTGAACTCAGAATTAGCAACCGTCGACGAACTGGCAACTGGTAAATCAGTCAGTGCTGCAGATGGTTTTCCGCCTCCGTTAAATGCCGAGCAAGCGCGGGCCACCGTGTTGAAAGCAAGACGCTTCGATGCAGAAATCAGTGCAAAGCCGTCCTATAGCACGGGTGACAAAGTCCAAACGATAACTAAAGTTACTAACGGACATACCCGACTACCTGGTTATGCGCGCGGTCACACCGGCATCGTTATTGCCCATCATGGTGCACACATTTACCCCGATGGTATGGCGGTCAATGAAAAACGCCATGAGCACTTATACACAGTTGAATTCGCCATGGATCAACTCTGGCCGGAAGTTACTGATTCAGCTGACACGGTCACATTAGACCTGTGGGAAACATACCTTGAACCATTGTGAAGCAAATGGTTGATAGCAATGAATGATGCACTGGGACCACTGGTTCGCAACGATAATGGCCCGGTTTTCGAAGAGGGTTGGCAAGCTCAGGTGTTGGCACTGGCGTTCAATCTTGTTGATCGTGGTCAGTTCACCAGTACCGAGTGGTCGGAGGCACTGGGTGCAGAACTTGTGCGGGCAAATGAACGTGGTGATACAGACAATTCTTCCACCTACTACCGGGCTGTGCTGGCAGCACTTGAGACGCTTCTGAATACACAGGATAGTCTGCCTAACCAGATGGTTGATCAGCGTACCGAAGCATGGCGAGCGGCATATCTTAGTACTCCGCACGG
>CAYPDN010000584.1:0-2033 GCA_964409445.1 uncultured Granulosicoccaceae bacterium | reverse complement strand
CAACTGTACAGAGGTAACGCATACCACAGCAGTTATTCATCTATAGATCATTTATTCACTGCCCGGCACGCCATAGCCTGGCGCTTGAGTGGGATCGAGTGCACGTTGCAGGTAGTCAGCCAGTTGTGGTTTGTATACTGACCAGGCATTGGCAACATTAGATATCGGACAGTCGTGCTCCAGCCAGTCACAGCGCAACTCAGCTACTGGCCAGCTTACCTGATCAACCAGCAGTAAGCCGGCAGAGTGCACCGGACCGGCTTCTCCACCTGCGTCGACTGCAGCTTGAAGTGCCCCGATAAGTCGATCTCCCAGGTGACCTTCAGTGGATTGAAACTTTCCGATCATCACCTCTGGTATGGTGTCGTTGTCCAGCAGATTGCCTGCAGAAGCAGCGTCTTCGACATTGGATTCTGCTACGATCCCCAACGCTTCGGTGCCTGAGTAAATACAGGTATTACCGTGGCTGTCTACGGCTAACAGCTGTCTGTAGTTAATGTGGCTGGAGGTTTTTTCCAGTTGTCGGAGAGCTCTTTCAGCACTCAACCCCGCAGACATCGCATCAAGACCGCGCATCCCCAGTGATGGATCAGTGATGTTTTGTGTAGCTACAGCACCCACACCAGCCCTGGCCCAGGAACATCGAGCTGCGACTGCTGGTGAGGAAGAAGATATGGCAATGCCGAACATGCCAGTGTCTTTACAGCGTGCGACAATGGAAAAGGTCACTGAAGGGCTCCAGTATGTAGTACCTCATTATGGTACCACTAACCTGCCGGTCCGGTTGCAGGCAGATCAGTTGCTGGTGCGAAGTAGAAAGAATTCTGTATCGGCGAGACTTGTCTGCAAAGACGTTTAATCTTTTAGCAGCTCGGTTCCCTTTTTGGAGATTTCGCTGTAAAGCCACTGTCCACCGTAAACCGAAAGATGATCGGTATCGGAATAGAGGAGTCGGTCCTCATCGTACAGCTGGGTCGGGTCTTCAATAGCTGTGTAAGGATCAAAAAATTCGGCGCCAAGGCTGGTCACCCTTTCCTCAATAGCCGCATTGTAGGACGGGTATAGCTTGTTGACTGCGTTATCAGGTTTTGGGCAGTCAATATGCAGACGATTACAGTTCTCAATTTTGGATGGCCCGAAATTCAGCAACGGTGGTTGCGCCATAACGATTACCTTTTTCGAATGTGCCAATGCATTGTTTACAAGTTTATCTAGCTCATCCAGTGCAGCTTTTTTATTAAAGTCTGTGTCCCATCGGAAAGCAAGGATAGAGATATCAGCACCACGTTGTAGTTCTTTGGTATAACTGGTTTGAGTTGATTCACACTTGGCCGATGGGCTACCCAGATAACAACCACCGGATGCATACATGCTAAGCTGTTTTTTATTGTCTTTAGCCAGTAGTGATATGAGCTCAAAGTAGTGCTCTGCGTGGCTGTTGCCATACAGTAGTATTTTTTCATCACTGTCTGCGTCACCGCCGACACAACCCAGATTAACCAGCGATGGACATTTGGATTTGTCGATATGGCTGAATTGGTAAGCTGAATCAATCGTGTCAGTGTTGAATCTTTCGGATATGCCTTTTTTCAATACAACACCCGCCGCAAGAATTACAAGCGCTGCACTCGGGATAACAAAATACATTGCCAGCGCCTTAATTCCGGTGACGTTGAGTTTTCTCAACGGTCGCTCCACTAGGTAGTAGGAGATTGTGCTCAGCAGAAAAATCAGGACAAGACAAATCACCTGGCTAGCAAAAGGTAAGTGAAAGTAGCCATCGTTGGTATTGAGTATGTAGCGCGCAAAAGCAAGTACTGGCCAATGGAACAAATACAGGGAGTAGGAGAGCAGCCCGACCCAGACGAGGGCTTTGTTTGCGAGTAGTCTGTTCACCCAGGTGTCTTCGCTGTGGATGATCATAGCTATTGGAATGCATACCAGTAACGCGGAAAACCCGGGGAAGACAAGTTGCTTGTTGAAAAGTAACAGCGTTGCTGCGAGCACTACCAGTGCTACTGTGGCGAAGGCAT
>CAYPDN010000583.1:0-2035 GCA_964409445.1 uncultured Granulosicoccaceae bacterium | reverse complement strand
TACCGGGCCCTTTGAAATAGAGCTCGCCGTTCACAGTTGCGAGGGCAGTCCGGGACTTTGCTACACAACAATACGTTGAGATACAGCAGCACCCGGTTCCCCACGGCCGACTATCGTCTGGCCGCCCTGTAAAGGACCGATCTACGGATCATGACCGAAAAGCGCGCTAAGTTCAACAGACCACTCCTTACGTTTTTCCACAGACCAATAGGGTCACCTGTAATCATTTCTTATCAGTTAACTCGATACGCCGGAAAGCATCCGGAAAACACTTAACCGGTAATCAATTTGAAGTGTCAGAACCGTGAAGTTATGTACTTCTGTGACCAACATCAATTCAGACTACTGATACCAGCGGCATTATTGAAAAAGAAAGAAATTGTAAGGCACTGCAGTGAATACTGAATCTATTGGCAAGGTAAAGTGGTTCGACGACGATAAGGGTGTTGGCTGCATAACCAGCCGCTCAGGTAAAGACTTATCCGTTCATTATCGCGACATCAAGTTCGATCACAACAAGACACTGTTACCAAAACAGCGGGTTACCTATACCGAATTGCGCGATGTTGGCGGCCTGAATGCAATTGGAGTTCGTCCGTATCACAAAAAAAGAAAATCCAGGCACGCTGAGAACGAAAAAAGGAAAAAATCTGTAGGATCAATAGATAAAGGCGCCGCCATTAAAGCCGTACTCATAATGCTCGCATCATTAGCTGTGCTCGTCGCGGGTGCGACGTTGCTTTTTCAGCTACAAGGGCCATTGCTCACGATACTGAAAACATTGAGCCGATCAATACTGAATATTTGACTGTAACAAGACCCGCCTGTAAGCACGAAATCTTCGGTTAGAATATTTGCGAACTTCACTTCGTCTGCGATTATGACAGAGGTGTGGCTACCGGAGACAGATCGGTAACACAACAGCAGCTACCTAATCCGCTCGTCGAGCATTATACTCTTTACAACAGCTCGAGCGTATCGGAACTTCCGTGGCAAAAAACAAATTTTATGTGGTTTGGCAAGGCCAGCAAACCGGCATCTTCACCGATTGGGAAACCTGCAGGCAGCAAGTACAAGGGGTGGCTGGTGCTAAATACAAATCGTTCGCGACACGCAGCGAGGCAGAAGCAGCATTTAAAAGCGGTCCGTCTACCGGTGGTACCAAAACCAAAGGCAACAAAGCCGACGCGGCCGGTAAAAAGTCACCCGGTCGCAGTAACGTAAAAACCTGGTCCGACAAAGAGATTAAAGCACTCGAATTTGACACGTTCATATACACCGACGGTGGTTGCGAACCAAACCCAGGTGAGGCTGGCTCAGGTATGGCAATTTATCGCAACGGCGAGATCGATGAACTCTGGTACGGGCTCTACAACCCGGAGGGCACCAACAACACGGCGGAGTTAAACGCCTTGTATCAGGCACTGGTTCTGGCTGAATCAGAAATAAATAACAAGCGCAGCGTCGCGATTCTTTGTGATTCAAAGTATTCAATACAATGCGTCACCCAATGGGCCGTCAACTGGGAAAAGAAAGGCTGGACACGCCCCGGTGGTGAGATTAAAAACCTTGAGCTAATAAAAGAGCTGTATGCACAACATCAGTCAATCAAAGATAAGGTAGAGGTGTTGCATGTCAATGGCCACGTCGGTGTAGAAGGCAATGAGCTTGCTGACCGAATGAGTATACTGGCAATAGAAGAACACAATACCGAGTTTTGTCGCTACCCCGATGATATCAACGTCGATGAGATTCTGGCGTTGCGCGCAGGCTAACAGGCAATAAGTAGCGTTCACAATGGCCGACCTGCAGCTTGCTCAACTGAACATTGCCAACCTCGCCTACCCTCTGGATTCACCAGAACTAAAAGATTTCGTCGATAATCTTGATTTTATCAATTCTCTGGCTGAGCGCAGTGACGGGTTTGTATGGCGACTGCAAACACCAGCCGGAAACGCAACTGATATAGATGCAGCGATGTTTAAACACTTCGGCGACGATATCATCGTTAATATGAGCACCTGGCGCGACGCTC
>CAYPDN010000582.1:0-2036 GCA_964409445.1 uncultured Granulosicoccaceae bacterium | reverse complement strand
ACCTTGCGAAGATCGTAAAGTGACACAACTTCATCAAGCTCTTTCCTGAGGTCAGGGCTGACCGTCAGATCGAGCTGTAACCGCTTTGCAATTTGGACCCGCTGGAGTGCGGCATCACGATAACGCACAAAAGTATTCGCATCCGGCTTTGGCTGTGTGCCCGCAGATTTCGCATACAAAGCCACATAGCATTCCGCAGGAACCGAGCCGTTGCGAATGTTGTTCTTGAGGCGATGTTCAGCCAACAGTGTGTCGACAATTTCCCGCTGGAAGCGCGCCTGATCAACACGTTCATCAAAAAAGGTGGCAATCATCAGTTCACGCTCGGCATCACTCAAACCGTACTCATGGGCAATAATGGCGAGGTTTTGTACCGCGTAGTTGTCAGAAGAGGTAATAGAAAAATCGATCAGCGCGCGCAACCGTGCAACCAGTTCTTCAGTCAGAATGGATGCGGTTTGTCCACTACCCGATTCAAAGCGCTCAATTTCCTGTGTCAGTTTAACCAGTAACGGTCTGACCACTTTACCGCGCACATGGTAAGACCAGTAAATTCTTATTCCACTATGCTTCCACCAGCTCGACATAACATCGGGATCACGGATGCCTTCTTCTTCACTGATCGCCGTATCAATTATTTTAGTGATAATGCCACCAAGCGTATAGGGCTCGTGAGTTGCTGTCGGCTGCAATTCCATCTCTGTAAAGCGATCAAAATTATACTGCTGCTCCGGCAGAATCAGTGAATCACACAGCAGTGTTGCTTCAGCTTTTTGTTGTGCGGCAACACCGGACTCCGCATCGGTTAACTCAGCCACCATCGCGGCTAACGGGCCACCGAAGCGACGTTTAATATTGTTAAGCGACTGATCATAGCCTGCGACATGTCTGCAGCCGTCCTCCACTACATCATGCAAAATTGCCGTGGCAGCAAACGAAGGCTCAAGCGCTTCACCAAACAACTCTTCTGCAACCGCTGCAATTCTAAGTGAGTGACCAAGCATGGTACACGCTGATTTGCGTCGCCCTTTTTCAAGATACTGCATCATCTCAAGCGCCGCTACATGCAAGGTGGCGATTGAGTTTAAGTTTTCAGACGCATTAAAAGATTCAACCAACGGCAAACTGTTATGTGTATCGTTGACTGCCTTGCCACGCCTGCCGACAAGCCGACGACGCTTATCCGGTTGTTCCAGCGCATCACTAACCGACATCATCAGCGTCTGTTCCAGTGGCTCGACCAGTGCGCCATAGTCCACACCTGTGAGAGAAAGCGCTGCGCTGGTTTGCCTGTAATGGAGGTCAAGCCATTCTCGCTCAGGAAAATCAGAGTCGCAATCTATACCCTTAGCCCTGACTTCGGCTTTCTTTTCTTCATCGAGGTTGCTAAGTATTTCATCACCTGCGGCACGTGCCACAAGACGCAACTGTGATGCATGAATGGCTGCAATCACATTCGAGTACGGTCGGGGTAGTTCAAGGTTGCGGATATTGTTATTTTTAAAAGCGTCGTCAAACTCTTTTTGATACTCTTTGATTGCACGCACATGTTTGCTTACATTCTCACCAAACAGCTCTTCAACAGTTTCCAGTGTAATCGTTGTGCATTTTCCAGGTAGAACTGCAGAGTAGCGGTCAGTCAAACCGATAGTGTCGCGAATCATGGCTGCAATAATTACATCGTGCTCAAGCGTGGCAGAACCACAACGCCTGTTACCAAACCGTTTTACACCCAATAACATGACACCCAACAAAACCTCGGCGGCAATAGCTGGTTCGAGTTTGGCGAGGCTGTTACTGTTGATCAACTTATCGCTGACCGGCAATTGATCCATTAGCGGTTCAAGATCAATCGATTCCGGATTTGCATCCAGATCAGGCATTAATGCTTCGCAGATAATCTCGCGACCTCGCACTGTCTCAAGTACGCCTCTCGAAATATCAGAGAGCTGCAACCAATCTTCGCGCTCGCTCTGCAGCCAGCGGCGTGAGATACGTCCGACGATCGCGCGCTCATCATCCCTGGTAGCAACCAG
>CAYPDN010000581.1:0-2047 GCA_964409445.1 uncultured Granulosicoccaceae bacterium | reverse complement strand
CCAGTGATACAACCAGTGATACAGCCAGTGATATAAAAATAATCATACGACTCGATTCCGAGATCGAGGGCGACCAATCCAAACGGCTGCTAAAACCAGCGTTACTATCATTAAGCCCATTCCTTCGCGTGCGGTTTCTACTTCCCACCAGACTTCCTGACGCCACCACCCCTCAGATTTGGGCCAAAAGTACAGCATGCCCGCTACTGATAAAAATATGCAAAAAAGCAGCGCAAAGTGTATGACTTTGTTGCCCAGTAATGGATGTCGAAAAGCAGCGATTGCAGCCCAGACTGCCGGAATTGCATAAATTAACATCCATATCGTGCCATCGGGATCGTTGAACTGCACACCTATGAACAGTGCCATTAAGATAAGGCATAGTATGTAGATTGCACGCATTGGAGTATCTCCGGTCTTTTATTGATAGTGCCGCATCACGATGGCAAGTCAAGCCAAGATGGCAAATCTGCTTATAGACGATGGGCAACTGAGTTGACACTCATTCTCGTTGAATTATCATCAGTCCCAAAGAACAGCGCAAAATAACTATGTCAGACGGGTCAATTGGAGCGAATAACACCTCGGCTTCGCAGGCAGAGAATGCGACCAGTGAGGTCTGCTGGCAGCGCTTTTCGGTGCCATTTGAATTTCCCGTGTATTTCACTGATGAATTATTCGCACCGGAAAACCCGATACTGCTGCAAACTGTTACCCGACTAGAGCCACAAAAGCGTCACCGAATCATTATTTTCGTCGACGATGGCTTACTTAAGGCAATACCCGCTCTGGGCGATATGATTGCTCGCTATGTCGAACACCATAAGCAATCTATTGAGCTTGTCTGCACACCGATAGCAATGCCGGCTGGTGAAAAATTAAAGTCGGATCTTCACTTCATTGAACAGATGCAACAATCGATCGCAGATCATCACATTGATCGCCACTCCTATGTAGTGGCAATTGGTGGGGGTGCATTGCTCGATGCGGTTGGTCTTGTTGCAGCGACCTCGCATCGTGGCATCAGGCATATACGCATTCCCACGACTGTACTGTCACAAAACGACTCTGGCGTTGGTGTTAAAAACGGCGTTAACCTGTTTGGTCAAAAAAACTATATCGGCACGTTTGCACCGCCATTTGCGGTGCTTAACGATTACAACTTTATACGAAGTTTGTCAAAGCGAGACAAAGTTGCCGGCATGGCCGAGGCCGTCAAAGTCGCGTTAATTCGAGATACAGCGTTCTACACATGGCTGGAGCAAAACGCTGATGATCTTGCAGTATTTGAAGAGTCCGCAATGCAGGAAATGATCAAACGCTGCGCTGAGCTGCATATGAAGCAAATCGGACATGGCGGTGATCCCTTTGAGACCGGCAGTGCCAGGCCGCTCGATTATGGCCACTGGGCAGCACATAAACTTGAGACCATCACGCGCTACCATCTGCGACACGGCGAAGCAGTGGCTATTGGACTGGCGCTGGATACTCGCTATTCCGTGATGTCAGGTTTATTGCCTGAAGGTGATGAAGATCGCGTGTGTTTTCTACTTGAACATCTGGGCTTTAAACTCTGGCACCCCGGGCTTGAACTCAAATCTGTTGATGATCGGCTGGAAGTTCTCACCGGCCTGGCTGACTTTCGCGAACACCTGGGTGGTAAGCTCACTATCACGTTGCTCGATTCACTGGGTACCGGTGTAGAGGTCAACGAGATGGATGACGACCTGGTTGAAAAGAGCATACAATGGTTGAAAATCAGGCAGTCCTGATGATGTTCTCTGCAACTGGTATCTGGTGTTCGTAGTTGAGTATCAATTAAAATTACTGCAACTGGTTGAGGATTGTGTCCGGTAATAATTATGACAAAAAAAACCGCAGACCTGGTACAACAGTGGCTTGAGTCTCGTTTAACGCCTGCACAGACAGACTGGTTTCACGGGCAATTAAAAAAGGTAGAGCAGTCCAACTCTGACCGTGAATTACACATTACTCTCGGATTAATTCCGCGCAAGCTGGGGCGATCAGATTTATTGCTAACTGATAC
>CAYPDN010000580.1:0-2049 GCA_964409445.1 uncultured Granulosicoccaceae bacterium | reverse complement strand
CGCGATTGAGAATCTGCAAAGCGCTCCCAGATCTGCTTTTGCGCATCGAGTGAATTGAGTACGCTTTGATTGGAGCTGACAATAATCCGGTTCTTGTCGCGCTGCAGGTCGGTGGTGGCAATAGCGTTCTGAGCCCGTCGGGTTTCATCCTGTGTGAATTGTATGCGACGGTCTATTTCGGCAATTGCGGCTTGAGTTTCCCGGTGTTTAGCAGCCATCAGGGCACGACTGTCCACAGTATTTTCGCTGTACTCAACCCGCAGTCGGGCGGCCTTTTCAAAATTGTCTGCAATTTCGTCGAGCTCTGTCGCAAGTTCTTCGATCACGTCATCCATATGTGGTGCCTGCTGCACCCGTGTACTTAACGATTGAAACTTTATAAGGTTGTCGTATAACAGGCGATAAGTGGTCGCCGCACCGACTCTCTGCGATTGCGATACGGTATCCAGGACCGACTGCCTTATTTCATTAAACTGTTCCGGCAAGCCGCGATCCGCTGCAGCATTGATGCTACTGCAGGATATCGTCAGCAAACCTGCAATGAAGCAGTTTAGTAGGCTGGCCCTTGCCGTCATGATTTAACACTCCGATCTTCGTCGGTTAACTAGTTGATATGCGATTAAAACCGCATTTGAAGTGCATGGTAGCGACCGGAGTAAGAATAGCTTGAGGAAATATATTCTGTGTTGCTCATACTGTGGTCAGGTTCAATCCGATTGCCAATCGCATCTGACCACATGAAAATGAGACTCAAGACTGAATTGAACTACAATTGCGGTTCACTTAATAACGGTAAGCCCTGGGCATGAAACTCCTGACTGAAATCAAAGCGCGCTTCCGACCTGCGCTGGAATCGCTCGTCGATGGAGCAGAGCAGGTTGATTCGCTGCTGGGGATGATAAAACCCACCCAGGATGACAAGTTTGGCGACTATCAGGTCAACTGTGCAATGGCGCTTGGCAAAAAGCTCGGCAAAGCACCTCGTGAGGTTGCCGGTGAAATGCTTGAGCAGCTAGTTCTTGATGATATTTGCCAAAAAGTAGAGTTGGCGGGCCCGGGGTTTATCAATCTCACCTTCAAGGATGACTGGATCACAACTCAGCTCGGTCGCGCCGTTGTCGATGACAAGCTTGGTGTCGAGCCGGTAGATAGTCCGCGTACTGTGGTTATTGATCTCTCATCACCGAATGTTGCAAAGCCGATGCATGTTGGCCACATCCGCTCTACCGTCATTGGAGATGCGCTGGCCAATATTCATCGCTTTGTGGGTCACAAAGTAATAACCGATAATCATCTTGGTGACTGGGGTACTCAGTTCGGCATGATCATCTACGGTTACAAACACTTTGTAGATCAAGCTGCTTATGAAAAGAATCCGGTACTGGAACTAAGTCGACTGTACAAATACGTTAGGGTGTTGATGGATTACCACGATGCTGTGCGTAAACTACCGGAGGCCAAGGAGCTAAAGCAAAAACAACTTGAAGCACTTGAACGGATACAAGGGGAAGACCACGGCGATAACAAAGGAAAAATCAAGCAGCAGAAAAAAGATGTACAACGGCTGAAAGAAAAACTCACTGTGCAGGATGAATTGATAAAAGGTTATGCAGATGCTGTAGAACACTGTGATCCAAAAACTGCAGCTGTGGCTAAAGAGCACGCAACTGTCGGACAAGTGGTGTTAGCGGAGACTGCAAAACTTCACGAAGGTGATAAGCAAAACAGAGAGCTATGGGATGAGTTTTTGCCCTACTGCCTTGAAGATATCCAGCGTATTTATGATCGTCTGGGCATCGACTTTGATTTTATACTGGGTGAGAGTTACTACCAGGATCACCTGGCGGGCATTGTTGACGAGCTCACTGAAAAAGGCATTGCCACTGAAGACGATGGTGCGATGTGTGTTTTTCTAAAAGAGTTTACCGCACCGATGATCATTCGAAAGAAGGATGGTGCTTTCTTATACTCAACCACCGACCTTGCCACTATAAAACACAGAGTCACTGAGTGGCAGGCTGATAGCATGTTGTATGTGGTCGATCACCG
>CAYPDN010000579.1:0-2053 GCA_964409445.1 uncultured Granulosicoccaceae bacterium | reverse complement strand
CAGCAGCAGAGGCAGCAGGGGCATCTTCCTGTACCTGAGGAGTGCGATCAGGAGTCTCACCACCGCAGCTGGCGACCAGAGTCAGCAACAGGCCAAGTGCCAGACCGGAACCAATTTTTCTTACCTTGTGCATCTAAACGCCTCATTTTAAAAAGTAATAACCATCCATAAGCCTAGTACTCTACACAGCAGGGTCAAGCTCTGCTGGTAAATGTGCCGGATGGACGCTATTGTCCCGGCATTCGACGCTGCAGTATCGGACACGGCCAACCTCTTGCCCAACCTCTTAAAATATACACAATGAGTCACTCCCAGCTGGCTCGTGCCGCGCCGGTCATATTCCTTCTGCTCTGGTCTGGTGGATTCACCGTCGCGAAAATAGGCATTCACGACGCCGACCCGTTAACGCTCCTCTCGCTGCGCTATTTTTGCGTCTTGCTATTGCTGCTGCCATTCCTGTTCGTGTTAAAGCCCGCTATGCCCACAAGCAGTAATCAATGGATTCATCTTGTACTCGTTGGTTTTTTGATTCAGGTCGTCTACTTCGGCACCGCATGGGTGGCTTTTTCACTCGGAGGCTCAGCCGGTGCTGTTGCACTAATCACATCACTGCAACCCATTCTGGTCGCACTGGCTATGCCGAAGCTTTCTCAAGAGAAAGTCTCACGCATCAAATGGCTTGGTCTGCTGCTTGGGCTTTGTGGAACAACAATGGTCATTGTCGGCAATAGCCCGGTGCAGGCAGTCACAATACAGGTTGTATTGTTTTCAGGTGCTGCGTTGCTGGCTATTACAATCGCTACAATACTTGAAAAACTAAACGGCCAGGATCACCACCCACTCACCAGCAATACCGTTCAGTACATGGTGGGCTTCCTGTGCACTCTGCCGCTGGCCATATTATTCGAACCGATGAATGTCAACGTAACACTGCCGTTTCTACTGGCACTGGCTTATCTGGTGATTTGCAATTCGATACTTGCGATCAGTTTGTTACTGATGATGATCAGGCGCGGCGAAGCAACAAAAGTCTCAGCGCTGTTTTTTTTGGTGCCACCAGTATCCGCGTTTATCGCCTGGCTAATACTTGATGAAAAAATGACAACAATGGCATGGATCGGAATGGCAGTGGCCGCGAGTGGTGTCTGGCTGGTATCCAGAAAGCCCGGTTGATAGTTCAGTAGCGTACTAATAGCGCTAGTAGCTTATCCGCCACGTTCTAAGCCCATTGTTTTATTGTCATTGAAGTATCAGGTTTAGTCTCAACGGAATCACTCCTGAACACTACATACATAGATGCACGTAAGTTGCGAACAATCCCTTGTCATCTCGTGCCTCTATATAAGTAACTCGCTGTCCAGGTTTCAGTGTTACCAACCCTTCTGATTGAATATCGTGATAATGCACAGCCACCGCGGCACCGGACTGATTTATTATACAACCGACTCTGCTTTCGTCATCGAACCATTTGACGGTGCCGATGGATTGATGGTTGCGGCCTTCCAGAATCCATTGCTCTGCCTCTGCTTCCTCTACGAAAAACTGTACATTCGCTTCGCGATTTGTCGCTGTGAGCTGAAACATTTCACTTTTTTCTTTGTATTTCTCATACTCAATTATCGCAATCGCTCGAATATTCGGCCCCATACGTTCTTTAAAGGTTTTAGCAGCATTGTGATTTTCAATTCCAGTCAATCGTGACGTCATCAATCGAATGTCTATAACCACCGAATCGAATTTGCGAAATTCGCACTCATGTCGGATTTCGGCATCAATGGAGAGGTCACTCTCCGAATTTAGCTCACCGCGTGTTAACACGTGTAGGTAGTTTGTTTTATCGATAAATTCCAATTCATACATAAGCGTTTTAACTACTTACCTCTGATTACGTCCGACACAGCACGGACGCTTAAAGGCTACCACAGAGCGAAAGGTAAGATTATTATCAGCAGTTGAGTTAAATGAGGCTTGGTGGTGTATAACTGTAATTAACTCGGAGCTGCTCCTTGTCAGTCTACTTCTGCCGTCGGCAAGTGAGTCCGGAATTGGCCGA
>CAYPDN010000578.1:0-2054 GCA_964409445.1 uncultured Granulosicoccaceae bacterium | reverse complement strand
GCTTGGTTGCCTCTATCAACCCGTGCACGTAGTCAAAACCATCACACGATTTAATGCTGAGCCTCGAGTAGATCGCAAGCAGCATTAGCGATGCAAGGCCTTGAGTCGGTGGCGGCATGTTAAACAGATTGTGGCCATCGATCTCAAGCGCCAGCGGTTTTACCTCGAGCGCTTTATGACTGGCAAGATCTTCGGCCACTATTGGTGAACCTGCCACCGCGAGTTCCGCAATTATTTTTTTCGATAACTCACCGGTGTAAAAGCTATCAAGACCTTGCTTTGCCAGAATGTTCAATGTCTCGGCTAACGCCGGCTGCTTGTGCAGCTGGCCGAGCGTTGGTGGTTTGCCATCAGTCAAATAGGCTTCGGCAAATCCCGAAACATCGCCAAGTTCAGGTAACTTTCCGGCAGCATTATTCGCAAGTGTCGCCGCAACCGGAACACCCGCTTTTGCATGGTATATCGCGTCTTCAAATAATCGTTGCAGCGGAAGTTTGCCACCCCACCGCTCGCTGTGCCGTAACGCATGCTGCCACCCAGAAACCGCACCGGCCACTGTCAGTGCCGCATCGGGTCCGCGACCGGGAATCGCGTTGTAGCCTGCGTTTTTATAGCGGTCGACAGTCGCCTGGCTACCCGCTGCACCACAGGCATCAATGCCGATCGGATCCGTGCCAGGCTCATGAACAATCCAGAAGTTGTCTCCACCGAGGCTATTCATATGCGGGTAGACAACTGCAATCGTCGCAGCAGCTGCCACCATTGCCTCAATTGCATTGCCACCATCCCTGAGCACACGGCTTCCCGCCTCTGCTGCCAGGTGGTGGGGGGCAACCACCATGCCGTTGTAGGATTTGCGTGTGTGAAGCATTGTCGATCCAAAAATATCTGGAAAAATCTGAAGTATGCGCCCTGTCTACAGTCACCTGCAAGCGCCACACAAGTCTCAGATTCGGAGTTTTTGAGAAGTCTCGGCGTCAGAACAATCTATTTCTATACTTACGGTTTAGCAAAACCACACTCCCGAACCGAAACTAACAGGCATCATGCATGCTTCATCCGAACAGCGCAAAGAAGTCGAGAAATAAAAGACATGAGCCTGATTAAACAAAAGCGCTTCGCCCCCTACTTCCTGACCCAGTTCCTCGGTGCATTCAACGATAACGTCTTTAAAAATGCACTGGTTATTCTGCTGACTTTCAAGATTGTCTCAGAACACAGCAGCATTCTGGTCAACCTGGCTGCAGTGATTTTTATCCTGCCGTTTTTCCTGTTCTCGCCACTGGCAGGACAAATCGCAGACAAGTTCGAGAAAAGTGCTCTGATCAGAAAGATCAAATGGATAGAGATTGGCATCATGGCGGTGGGTGTTCTCGGCCTGTACCTGAACTCAATTCCGTTGCTGCTGTTTGTGCTTTTTATGATGGGAACCCAGTCTGCTTTTTTCGGGCCCATCAAATACAGCATCCTGCCACAGCATTTACGCGAAGACGAGCTAATGGATGGCAACGCAATGGTTGAGGCAGGTACTTTTCTGGCGATTCTGCTCGGCACAATTCTCGGTGGTATTCTCGCGAGCTTTGATCAATACGTGTTGCCGGTGTCTATCTCAATATTATTTTTTTCCGCCCTTGGCAGATTAGTCTGTCAGTTCATACCGGAAGCGAAAGCAGAGCAACCTGATCTTAATATTGACTATAACGTTATCCGCTCCGGTAAAAGTATTTTTGCAACGCTCGCCTCTGACAAAGCCATTTTCTATACTGTATTCGGTATATCCTGGTTCTGGTTTTTTGGTGCAACGTTCCTGACTCAGTTACCGGTCTACTCCCGAGAGTATCTCTACGGCAGCCCGTATGTCGCAACCGTTCTGATGGCAATGTTTTCCATCGGTATTGGACTGGGTTCTTTAATTTCATCAAAGCTATCCCGCGGCAGAGTAGAAATTGGACTGGTACCAATCGGCGCACTGGGCATGACAGTGTTCGGTGCTTACCTGGGGTTTATGGATCTGCCTTTCAGCGCTGAGCAAAACTCCATTGCCGACATCTTCA
>CAYPDN010000577.1:0-2066 GCA_964409445.1 uncultured Granulosicoccaceae bacterium | reverse complement strand
GTGACCGCACCGTTCATCATAAACTTCATATTGCCGGTTCCGGAAGCCTCTTTACCCGCCGTAGACACCTGCTCTGACAGATCTGTACCGGCACAAATCACCTCCATGGCAGATACTCGATAGTTTGGCAGAAATGCCAAACGCAGCTTATTGCCAACCTCAGCGTCAGCATTGATGACTCTGGCTATATTGTTGGTAAGCTTAATTATCTGCTTAGCCATGTAGTAGCCAGGGGCTGCCTTACCACCAAGCAGAACACTTCTTGGTGTCCAGTTTTCCGTTTGTCCTTTCTTGATGCGGTTGTAAAGATGCACCACATGCAACAGGTTAAGCAACTGACGCTTGTACTCGTGTATGCGTTTGACCTGCACATCAAACATACTTTCAATATCGAACTCGACGCCGCAATCCTGTTTGACAATTTCTGCAAGTTTGCGCTTGTTGCTGAACTTCACCTGCCGCCAGGCAGATCTGAGCTTATCATCGTTGACGTGTTCGCCAAGCTTGCCAAGCTCATCGAGATTTGTAATCCACTTGTTACCTATTGTTGAATCGAGCAGCTCACGTAACTCAGGGTTGCACGACGCCAGCCAGCGACGTGGTGTAACGCCATTGGTTTTATTGTTAAATTTCTCGGGCCATAGCTCGCAAAAATCACGGAACAGTCCTTCTTTCAAAAGATCAGTGTGCAACGCCGCAACACCGTTGACCGAAAAACTGCCGGCGATTGCCAGATAAGCCATACGCACCTGCGGGTCCGGTCCTTCTTCAATGATAGACATACGCCGTTGTATTTCTGTATCGCCGGGCCAGCGGTTTGAAACCTGCTGTAGAAACCGTGCGTTGATTTCAAAGATAATATCAACGACCCGCGGCAATAACTTTCTGAACAAGCTGACTGACCAGCGCTCCAGTGCTTCCGGCAACAAGGTATGGTTGGTATAGGCCATGGTTCTGGTAGTTACATCCCATGCGCGATCCCAGCTCAGCTCGTAGTCATCCATTAGAATACGCATCAGTTCGGCAACCGACACGCTCGGGTGCGTATCATTGAGCTGAAAACAATTTTTTTCAGCAAACTGATCAAAATTAGTACCGTTAGTTTTTACCCACTGCGCCAATACATCCTGCAGGCTTGCAGAAGCCAGGAAGTACTGCTGTCGCAATCGAAGCTCTTTACCATTTTCACTGCTGTCATTCGGGTAGAGCACCATAGAGATATGTTCGGCTTCATTTTTACTTGCAACCGATTCCGGATAACGTCCGGCATTAAACTCACCCAGCTCAAATGCGTCTGACGCCGCAGCCTTCCACAATCGCAGGGTATTTACAGTGTCGTTGTCAAAACCCGGGACCGGTGTGTCGTGAGGTACAGCGAGAACAGTTTCTGTATCTACCCACCGCACTCGTGACGCGCCTCTGGCGTCCACATAGAATTCACTGCGACCACCGAACTTAACATGGCGGGTGTCTTGTGGACGCTTTACTTCCCAAACATATCCATCACGCAGCCAGTGATCAGGTTCTTCCACCTGCGCACCATCCTGAATTTCCTGACGGAACATGCCGTACTCATAACGGATACCGTATCCGACAACCGGCAGGCTCAAAGTGGCACAACTATCGAGGAAGCAGGCTGCCAGCCGACCCAGGCCACCGTTGCCGAGACCTGCATCTGCCTCTTCCTCTGCAATGTCTTCAATCGACATGCCGTATTCATAGAGGGCGGACCTGACCGACTTTTCGATATCGAGATTCAGCATCGCGTTGCCCAGCGCTCTGCCCATCAGAAACTCGAGCGACAGATAGTATGCGCGCTTATTGCCACTGGTTTCCTGCTCCACTCGTGTAGCCTTCCAGCGCTCCATCAAGCGATCACGCACGGACAACGCCAGCGCCTCGTAGAGCTCACGCGGCAGAGTTTCTGATTCAACGCTACCCAGCGTGTGACCCAGGTGACGCCTGAAGTCGTGGTCAATCGATGCGTCGTCCAGCCCTAACGGGGGCAATGCCTGCACTTTTTTCATTTGAAATATCCTGAAAACTTTTACTTACTTGCCATTCAA
>CAYPDN010000576.1:0-2069 GCA_964409445.1 uncultured Granulosicoccaceae bacterium | reverse complement strand
CAATGATCAGTAAGCTCATTATTGTGCCGCCAATGGTGTATATAAAAGTGTTTAAGTAAGAGAGCCAGAATTTCGGGTCGGTCAGTATGTATTTGTAGGCAGCTACAGTGGCATCGACCGGGGTGAGTACCACCTTGCCGGCTGCTGCTGCAAAACCACCACTAAATGAAACCGCGGCAATATAGATAAACGGATAAAAAGTAGCAACGGTAAACAGACCAATCAAAACAGACGTGGCGAATGCAAACAGCTTGTCGCCCCGCGAGTATAGATTCATGTTCATTGCCATTCGTCTTCGCTCCGATCTACCAAAGTGAAGTGCGCACGTAGCGCCGTGACAATGTATTAGCAACCATGACGAGCACGAATGCCACTACAGCGTTGAACAAGCCGGCCGCTGCCGCAAGATCGTATTGTCCGCTTTGCAACCCTTGTCTGAATACCCAGGTGTTGACCACATCAGCGGTTTCATAGGTAGCCGGCTGGTAGAGCAGTATGATCATCTCGAACGAGACTTCCATAATGTTGCCTATTCGAATGATCAGCATAATGATGATGGTTGGCAGTATTGATGGCAGTGTGATTTTCCACATCATTTGCCAGCGACTGGCGCCATCAACCACAGCACTTTCGTATAGTGACGGACTAACACCGGCAATTGCAGCGAGAAATACGATGGATCCAAACCCTGCCTCCTGCCAGATTCCTGTGCCTACAAAAATAGGGCGGAACCACTCCGGTCGGGTTAAGAAGTAGATGGAATCGATTCCGAACCATCCCATGATGGTGTTGACGACACCTGCGGAGGGTGAAAAGGCAGTAGTGATGATGCCAGCGATGATAACTGAAGATATAAAATGTGGCAGATATACTATGGTCTGAGTGACGCGTTTGTACGTTGTGTTAATGATTTCGTTAAACATTAACGCAAGAATTATTGGCGCTGGAAATCCAAACAATAAATTCAGTGCGCTGATTTTTATCGTATTCCAGAAAGCTCGGGCGAACTGATCATTTGAAAGTAATGTCTCAAAATGTTCGAAGCCAACCCACGGGCTACCAGCTACACCGCGAAAAATTGAGTAATCCTTGAAGGCAATCTGCAACCCGTACATTGGCTTGTACAGGAACACCAGAAACCATACGATAGCTGGCACCAGCATTAAATACAGCTGCCATTCTCTTTTTATGTGATCAATAAAACGTATCAGCTTATCACCGAACGTTTGTTTGGGCCGCACACTCGAGGTAGTGGTTGACGGGGCAGATGTGTTGGATAAATCCTGACTCACCAGCTGTGTTGTCCGGTAAGTGCAGAACCTGTTTCTGCATCGAATACGCTAACGAGGTGAGGTGGTGCAAAAACTTGTGTGACACTGTTTAAGTGATCTATGTCGCCGTGTGTTTCGGTTTTAATAATCAGTTCATTGTCACCAATGCTTGCGTGCAGCAATGCTTCAGAGCCGAGCGGTTCAACCAGATCGAGCGAGATTGGAATAGGTAGTGTGCCATCGTTGTCATTTATTGTGAGGTGCTCCGGACGCACACCCACGACCACCGACTGACCCTCTTTTACATTAATGTTATCCGGCAGGGAGATTGTAACGTCGTGCACCTTAGCCTGATATCCTGATGATGAACGGGTGATTTTCCCGGGCATTTGATTCATGGGAGGGGAACCAATAAAGCTCGCTACAAACGTATTGGCCGGATTGGTAAACAACTCCATCGGTGTACCAATTTGTTCAATATTTCCATCGTTCATAACCACGATACGATCAGCAAGTGTCATCGCTTCAACCTGATCGTGCGTAACATAGACAGATGTGGCACCAAGGCGTTTGTGCAGTCGTTTGATTTCTGCTCTCATTTGAGTGCGCAGCTTTGCGTCTAAATTTGAAAGCGGTTCATCAAACAAAAAGACTTTAGGATGTCGCACAATAGCGCGCCCCATCGCAACCCGTTGCCGCTGTCCACCCGATAACTCCGCAGGTCGTCGATCCAGGTAGGGTGTCAGTCCGAGTATTTCACTGACTTCTTCAACAGTTTTTTGTATGTGTGCCTTTGGC
>CAYPDN010000575.1:0-2069 GCA_964409445.1 uncultured Granulosicoccaceae bacterium | reverse complement strand
GCGGCGCTGCTCGACATTTAGCTCTCCTGCAAGATTACTAAAAAATGTGATGTTCGACTGCACATTAGCGTTTTTCAGCAGTCATGACAACACCGCCAACCTACTTCTCAGGCGAAAAATTGTGAAAGACCTGTGCTTACCATTTGTGGCGACATAATCAAAATAAACTGAATGCGAATTAGTACCTTAAAGACAAATTTTTCTGCACAGGCAGAACCAATATTTATCGCACTCAACCGCTCTACTCAAAGTGCGATTCAAAACGCGCCAATCGCACAGAGCCGATTAGTCGCAAATAAACTGCATACAGGGCGGTAACTGTTTACGAGCACTCAGTTAAAACGGATAATATCGACATTGGGGCTGACTTGAGATTCCACCATGAAATTAGCAATAACCACCTGCGCATTCGCGCTTTGGACCACCACAGCCTGTACTTTCTTCGAAGCACCGCTGGATGATTTACAGTCGATTAACCCACCTGCATCAGATGTACCGATCGCGTCACAGCCACCACCGTTGCCACCGGTCCCGGCAACCACACCACCACCATTGCCTCCTGCGCCCGGCACCGCAACAGGCACCGCTGACAACAGTCAAAGGACAGTGGCTGCGGCACCTGCATCTGGCAACGGCAACTATCTGACGGTCGCAACAATTTTTGACGTTCCCGAAAGTGTCCCCAATCTGTCCTTTGTACATTTCACCAAGCGAAACAAACGACGGGAAAATTTAATTTGTCAGGCGCTGCTGAGTCAGTACCCGATTACCAGACCGGCCGATGTCCCCGCCAATGCTGCAAACTTGATTATCTGGCCGGTAACTGAAGGATCAACTGCAGACGATTGCAGCTCTATGGTCAAAGATCACGAACCTCTGGATATCAGCAGCCAGACTGCCGAAGTGGTTACCAGCAGATCCACCGGACCCTATGTGATGTCCAGAAACACACCTCAGGCAAAGCAGATGATCTACAACTTCTCTTCTGTGGGTACCCGTGATCTGGGTTCAGCGCTGATCGAATGGCAACGAGTTGTCGGTGGTGATGTGCAAAGCTGGCCTCCTGTCGTTAACGCCCAATAAAACATCATCGCCTGAGACCGCAGTAACTCTGTTGCACCTACGCTGCGCGCTGGAAAGTCTGTTCGTCGGAACCTGGATCCTCCGACAGTGCAAGCAATTCAGCACGCAGCGTGGTCTGCCTGTTCTGCAACCCGGCAAGTTTTCGCTTCGCATGTGCAAGCTTCTCTTCCTGCGTTTCAAGCGCCAGTGTAAAGTTCCGATAGCTTGCCTGCAGTGTCGATAATCCATCAGTGCCCGCGTCCGTAACCAACCCGGCCGCCAACGTCACACGCGCGCACGCACGATCGCACTTCTCCTGTGCTCTGACTAAACTGCGCTCCAGGCTTTCCCTCCGATCAGTCCACTCTTCACAGGCAGCATCCACAGCAATCGATTGCTGCCGCAGCTCACAGATTCGCTCTGCGGCGTCTGCACCGGCGGTTTCCGAACCGTTTTGTGCGACCACGGGCTGCACAGACGGCAGAAGGCGGACGACTCCTGCTGAACCTGTCTCACCACTATGCTGATCTTCACTTTGCCGGAAACCTTTTAGCCAGCGTGTAACTGCTGGCCGCAAAACACGACTCTTTTTAGATTCGATTCTGCCTTTCAGAATCCGACTGGCCCCGTTCATAATTTCCCGTATCTGCAAATATTCAAACTTGTAGGTATGGCAACAAAGATACTCGTTGCGATACAACGCACAGATCTGCAAACAGCCTAACCATAAACGGCATAAGCGACAATCATAGATCCTGGCGACGCCATGTTATCGACATAATCTTCAACTCCTTTAGCGCTCCCGGGCGTTCAGTTGATATACTCAGCAGCGCAGCCAGATCAGTTCCCGTGTTAGATCAGCCAAACTAACAACGTCAGGCAGGCTCAACAAGAAAACAACCCGGAAGCTCAATGCTGCTCGTCGCTTTTTTACTGTTTATCGTGGTGCTCTATTTCATCGGTCCAAAAGTATCGGTCGACACGAGCTATACCATCCCCGACCTTCC
>CAYPDN010000574.1:0-2109 GCA_964409445.1 uncultured Granulosicoccaceae bacterium | reverse complement strand
CGACCAACTACGGTACGCTGCAATGGCGCTTGCTGTTCACTCATGAGTCTTTACTCATTTTTTCCGCCTGTTTTTCGGCAATCACGGTTTTAACCCGCGCTATATTCTTTTTAGCCTGTCCATACAGGTGAGGTCTAACTGCCTGACCTGAACCCTGCAACATACGCAGGTTGAACTGTTCTTTTCTTAAACTCACAAGTTCTTTTTCCAGATCATCGATCTGCTTTTCACGCAATTCACTGGTTTTCATTACGCTACAGTCCTCACTACAAATGCAGTTTGCACGGGCAGTTTAGCTGCAGCACGTGAGAACGCCTCGCGAGCAATCTCTTCGGTGACACCTTCCATTTCATAAAGCACTTTGCCAGGCTGAATCTTGGCTACCCAGTACTCAACATTACCCTTACCTTTACCCATTCGAACTTCGATAGGCTTTTTGGTGATAGGCGTATCCGGGAAAATGCGTATCCAGATCTTGCCACCACGTTTTACGTGTCTGGTCATCGCACGACGAGCAGACTCAATTTGGCGAGCAGTAACACGACCACGAGCAGTGGCTTTCAGCCCGTACTCGCCGAAGCTGACTTTATTGCCCGACTGCGCAAGACCGCGATTGCGACCCTTGTGCTGCTTTCTAAATTTTGTACGTTTCGGTTGTAACATGTTCTTTCCGAATCAAATAGTAGCGATCAAGCGCTAGCCGATTGCTTGTTTGAACTCTTGCTTTGGCCTTGATTGCTGCCACCCGGCTGTCCTTTTGACTCGCCACCACGAACATCGTCAAAGTCAAAAACCTCGCCTTTGCAAATCCATACCTTGATGCCAATTACACCGTAAGTGGTATGTGCTTCTGCAGTTCCGTAATCAATGTCAGCGCGCAGCGTGTGCAGCGGTACCTGGCCGTCGTGGTACCACTCACGACGTGCGATCTCTGCACCGTTCAATCGACCCGAAACCGCGATCTTCACACCGCGAGCACCGAGGCGCATTGTGTTAGTCAGCACACGCTTCATCGCGCGGCGGAACATGACACGTCTTTCAAGCTGCTGCGCTACACCTTCTGCAACGAGCGTCGCGTCAAGCTCAGGTTTACGTATTTCAGAAACGTTGACCTTGACGTTATTGATGTTCATATCAAGCATCGGCGCGATAACGCGACGCAGCTTTTCGATGTCTTCACCCTTTTTACCGATCACAATACCGGGACGTGCCGTGTGAACTGTGATCACCACTGCACGTGAAGGGCGGTCTATCTGAATACGGCTAACCGATGCATGCGCCAGCTTCTTTTTCAGATACTTTCTGACTGCCATATCTTCATTAAGATAGTTGGCGTAGTCGTGACTGTTGGCGTACCAGGTGGAATTCCAGTCGGCAGAGATGCCGAGACGAATACCAACAGGATGGACTTTCTGACCCATGTCTTACTCTCCCACTACCACAGTGATGTGGCTGGTGCGCTTCAAAATTCGGTTTGCACGTCCTTTCGCACGTGGCTGGATACGTTTCATTGTCGGGCCTGCATCAACCATGATTTCGGCAACTTTGAGTTCATCGATATCTGCACCATCGTTGTGCTCTGCATTGGCGATAGCCGAATCGAGAACACCTTTAACCAGATCAGAAGCCTTCTTGTTACTGAAGGTTAGAATCTCTAATGCTTTCTCTACTTCAAGACCGCGAACCTGATCAGCGACCAGACGAACTTTCTGAGGCGAGATACGCGCGTGCCGTAATTTTGCTCTGGTACCCATCATCTAACCTTCTTATCCGCCACGTGGCCACGGTATGTGCGAGTCATAGAGAACTCACCTAACTTGTGACCAACCATGTTTTCACTGATCAGCACCGGCACGTGTTGACGGCCGTTGTGAACCGCAATGGTAAGACCAACCATTTCAGGACTGATCATTGACCGACGTGACCATGTCTTGATTGGCTTCTTGCTGTTTGCAGACACCGCTTCATCAACCTTCTTTACCAGGTGATGATCGATGAATGGTCCTTTCTTTAGTGAACGTGGCATTGCTTACTTAGCTCCGCGGCGACGAACGATAAGATTGTTCGTACGTTTATTTGAACGGGTTTTATAACCCTTGGTAGGCACAC
>CAYPDN010000573.1:0-2134 GCA_964409445.1 uncultured Granulosicoccaceae bacterium | reverse complement strand
CGGCAAACGGTGCTGGCACGTCCGGCGTTGAGAGAGCTTATCGAGAGTGATTATAAGAAGAAGGTGGAAAACTGATTTAGTCAGCACACCTGATTCCAATGCAATCGTAGCTGGTGGCAACAACGTGGGTCAGTGTTGACACAATAAATTGCTGGTTACTGCACATAAAACAGTATTCCCTATAACCGTGTGAGCGCGCTTGTGGCTTAGCTAAATCTGTTGGCTGAGTTGCGAATTAAGTGTCTTTCCGGCTAACTTCGAATGTTTTATTAAACTGTAGAAACTCGTTCTCCAGATTCATAGACTGCTCGGTATATCCCTTTATTTTCAGTACTTCGATCACGCATTCTATTGTACACAAACCGCCCGGCACCTGGTTGCGACGTAGTTGATACACTGAACTGTCAGCAACCTTAAGAGTTACTATTGGTGCACGCTTAAGATATGCACTTTTGTTGTATATTTTTCTGGACTCCTGCCAGGTGCCGTCAATGATGATTATATTTTCGTAGTCTTCAATTTTTGCAGATTTTTCATTTTCACCGGGATATAGCAGCAAAGCATCGTTGTTATCTATAAGCTTCACGAGTTCACGGCTCGGGTTTTTTCTTTGCCATAAAATTCGTTCCATTACACCGTCGCTGTTTTGTAGCGCAATCGACCCAGTGTTTGTGGGCTTGTTGAGTTCCCGTTCATGGGTTAATAGTAAAATATTCATCGTGTGGTTGATTATATAAGGGGCTGGTTTATATTGTGTATCTACACATTGGGTGCGTGAATTCCAGTGGCAATCCAGTTCTTAGACCGCATCTTTTTAGTTTACGTCCAGCCCGAGCTTTTCGCTTAATAAAGGTATATTGAAGCGAAACACGTCTGGCAGTTTCCAGCAGATTGGCCGCTGCACTATGACCACCATCGATATTTTCGTAGTAGATAAACTCATGGCCCAGGTCTTCGAATCGAGCCGCCATCTTGCGAGCGTGACCGGGATGAACACGGTCATCTTTGGTAGAGGTGACAAAGAATACTTCGGGGTAATCTTTGTCTGCGTGTACATTGTGATACGGCGATATCGATTTTAAAAAATGTACCTTAGACCAGGTCATCCGGGTGGCCGTATTCACCAACCCATGACGCCCCGGCCAGTAACAGACGGTATCGCGTCATATCGAGTAGCGGTACTGAGCAAATCACAGCTGAAAAAAGATCCGGTCTTTGTGGGAACATCACACCTACCAGCAACCCGCCGTTTGAGCCGCCCTTAATACCCAGATGCTCCGGCGAGGTGATTTTTCTGTTAGTCAGGTCCCGGGCAACTGAGAAGAGGTGATCATGGAGTTCAGAGTCCATGGGTTTTGACATGTTAATTGGCTCTGGTTTGCTGTAGATAAAGCGCAGGGTCTGATAATCTGCGATGTACGGTAAAGCATACATGTTGTCGGTATAAGTTATCAGACACCCCGGACCTGTACAAACCGGATTCGCTAAAAAAGAAGGCAATTGCGGTAATGATGTTGACACTACTGATACTTTTTTTAGGGAGATTGCTGGAGAGTTTTATGTTTTGTCAGATGTATGGGAAGAGAAACTGTATATGTAGAAGGGAAATAAGGAGACCTGCAGTGATCTATATGTAGCGAAAGGTGGTTAACGGATTTTCAATCAAAATATTATGTAGCCTTGTGCTGCATTTTTCCATTATCGCGAGATGACCGTAATTAACATGTCAAATATTATGATTATGTTTTTCGTACTGTGTACCATCATTATGTTTTCGAGTTACTTGTATTATCTGGTATACAGCGCGCGAAACAACCAACGAAATAGTCCATTTACTGAGAATATTCTTCGTTCTCCCGGGCACTCGGTGATTCATCAGCTTGAATTGAAAACAATAAACCTCCTTGAGCTTTATGTAGTTTATATCGGGGGCTCATTCCTGGCTCTCCTATGCTTCAGTTCTGTAGATACACTGGTATTCAGGTCATTGAGTCTTCTTATGGTTTTTGGTTTGACTGTATATTCATTAAAAAAGCTTCCCACTTTATATAAGCAAGTCACAAACCTCAGGCTTGGTGTAGAAGGGGAGCAGTACAGTGGTGCTGAACTCAACCTGTTGATGCGTTCAGGGGCT
>CAYPDN010000572.1:0-2135 GCA_964409445.1 uncultured Granulosicoccaceae bacterium | reverse complement strand
CAAAGAAGTTCATCGAGTGGGCTACTTCTAAAGAGTACATCAAGGCTGTAGCTGATCATCCTGAATTCGGTTGGGGCAAGGTTCCAACTGGTACGCGTGCTTCAACTTACGCATACCCTGAGTTCAAAGAAGCTGCAAAATTTGCTGCTGCTGAGATGGCTGCGATTGAATCTGCAGCTCCTGAAGCGACAGATCTGAAGCCATACGTTGGCGTACAGTTTGCTGCGATTCCTGAGTTCCCTGAAGTAGGTACAGCAGTTGCGCAGGAAATGGCTGCAGCTCTTTCAGGTGCAAAATCAGTTGACGATGCACTTGCAGCTGCACAGAAAGCGGCTGACGCCATCATGCAGGAAGCCGGCTACTACTAGCCTGAAGTAAGACTCTGCAGTAAAAATAAGACCGGCTATAGTGTATAGCCGTTGATGACAAGAAGGCCTGGTGGAATCCCGCCAGGCCTTTTTTTAACCAGTTCCATCTACACAAATGGGCTCATTGCCATTGTTGAAATGGAGTTCCTACATCTTCTCGCAACAGCTTTGTAAGGTTTAAAGGGCTCATGGCAAAAAGAACGCTACCCCGTTTATTACAGACTCCTGCCGTTGTTCTATTGCTTTTGTGGATGCTTATTCCACTGGGCATGACGCTCTATTTCTCGTTCATTCGATATGTACTGAACAGCTTACGCCGACCCGAATGGACAACACCGAGCTTTAGTAACTGGCGCGGCTTCGGCAACTACGAATACGTACTGTTCAGTGCTAAAGATTTCTGGTTTGCGGTACAAAACAGTCTTTTTATCGTTGTTAGCATCCTGATACTGACTGTCATTTTTGGCCTGGCACTCGCCATGCTGGTTAACCGTTCGTTTCCGGGTCGCGGCATTGTACGCGTCCTGATGATTTCACCGTTCTTTGTGATGCCTGCGGTAAATGCCGTGCTGTGGATCAACATGATTCTGGATCCGGTTCTGGGTCTTAACGGAATTGCTGTTGACGGCATAAACGCGATGGTGCACAACCTGCGGGACTTCCCGGTGCTCGGGGCGTTTTTCTCGCTATGGCCCGAGTTTGAACCGGTGTCTTTTCGCGCTACTCAAACTTCCGCTTATGCCGTGATTATGATGGTGACGTGGCAGTGGACTCCGTTCGCTGTACTGATTTTCATGACCTCGTTGCAGTCTGAAGATGAATCGCAAAAAGAAGCGGCAATTCTTGATGGCGCGAATGCGTGGTCACGCTTTCGCAATTTAACGGTGCCGCATCTGGCACGGCCGATTGCAATCGTAATAATGATTCAGTCGATCTTTCACCTGTCACTCTATGCGGAAATTGAAATCGTTAGCCGAGGTAACGGAAATAAAAACCTGCCGTATCTTATTGGTGAATTTACCTCGAATAATATTGGTGCCGCGAGTGCCACCGGCATTTTTGCTGTGATTCTTGCCAACATCGTAGCGATATTCTTATTGCGCATGGTTGGCAAGAGCATGATGGACTAGGAGACAGACATGGCTGCAGTTGCTCAAAGTTCCAGATTTGGAAATGTGTTTTGGCCCGTGGTAGCTTGGGTCGTTGCACTGATTTTTTTCTTTCCAATTTTTTGGATGATCTTTACCAGTTTTAAAACTGATGCTGATGCGGTAAAGCCCGAGTTCCTGTTTGTATTCAAGCCAACGCTTGAGAACTACCTGAACATGACCGAAAACTACGATTACTGGCGTTTTGCCATTAACTCGGTAATAACTGCATCATTTGCAACGCTGTTCGCTTTGATAGTAGCTGTACCTGCCGCCTACGCGATGGCGTTTGATCCAAGTCGCCATACCAAAGACATCCTCATGTGGATGCTGTCAACAAAAATGTTGCCGGCGGCAGCGGTGCTTTATCCGATGACATTTTTAACTAAAAATTTCCTGCAAATTTACGATACACATTTTCTGATCATACTGGTGCTCTGTCTTATCAATTTGCCAATTGTGATCTGGATGTTATTCACTTACTTCAAGGAAATCCCGAAAGACATTATTGAAGCAGGCAAGATGGATGGTGTCAGCACCTGGGGTGAAATCAAGGACATCCTGATTCCACTGGCGTGGGGTGGTGTCGCATCAACCGCACTTTTGTGTTTTATATTTT
>CAYPDN010000571.1:0-2135 GCA_964409445.1 uncultured Granulosicoccaceae bacterium | reverse complement strand
ACTGCGTTCCCACATTAAAGTTGAGTACCGATGGCTGATATCCGAAAGCTCACCGACGATCTGTCAGTGGCACCTCAGATCAGCACTGACGATGTAAGCAGTGTTGGTAAAACCTTCAAGTCTATTCTCTGCAACCGGCCAGATCAGGAAGACCCGGACCAGCCAGCGTATGAAGAAATAAAAAAACTGGCAGAGGCACAGGGCATTACGATTGAATTCCAGCCGGTAAACGGCAGTGCTATCAGTGATGATGATGTCGATGATTTTGCACAACACATCGCGGATCTGCCGAAGCCTGTGCTTGCATACTGCCGATCAGGCACCCGCTGTACGGTACTGTGGGCACTGAGTCAGGCGGGCAAACAATCTTCTGATGAAATTTTAAAAACCGCATCAATTGCCGGTTATTCGCTCGATACGCTTAGACCGAGAATCGCTGAGCGGGAACAAGATTCTTAAGTTGTGATCGTTCAATTTAGCTGACAACGACCATGCGGTAATTTCAACGCTATCTCCTTTTATTCCGTTGCGTTAGCCTTGCGCTGGTATTAATCAATTTTGGAGTAACAGACAAATGAACGCGACGGACATACTCGGACAACTACTTGGTGGTGGACAAAACGCAGGGGGTTCGCTCAGCAGTGGGTCGGGCGCCAAAATGCTGGAAGATTTGCTCGGTGTTGGCACGGGCGGCAACCAACAAAGCGGTGGTGCCGGTGGCGGAGTGTTTGGTGGAGGCCAGACCGGAGGTTCAACCGCTGGTGGCAATGCCGGTGGTACATTGGGGCAGCAAAACACAGGAACCTCAAGCGGTGGTGGCGGCCTCGGTGATTTACTTGGCAAAGCTCTGAAAGAACTCGGACAGGGTAGCAGGCAGACACAGGCTGGAAACAACAGTCCTTTCGGACAATCACCCCAGACCCCACAAACCAGGGCACCACAGATTAGTCAAAGTGATCAGTCGGAGGTATACATTCGCGCGATGATTCAGGCCGGTCTTGCAGATGGTCGGCTTGATGAGCAGGAACAGCAGGCTATCGTGCAGAAAGTTGGCAATATGGGGCAGCAGGAACAGAACTTTATCCGTGCTGAAATGGCTAAAGGGCTGGATGTTGCCGGATTCATTCAAACCGTGCCACGTGGCATTGAAGAAGAAGTATATGCTGTATCTTTAATGGCCATTCAACTGGACAATCGCAATGAGGCGCAGCATCTGGATGCTGTTGCTAAAGGATTACGTATTACCCAGGAGCAATCGAATGCTATACATGACCGCTTTGGTGTGAAGCGACTATATAGCTAGCTTTAGAGCATAAAAAAGTAATTGAATATTCGCGAATTTAAAGCGGCTGATAGTGAAGAGCTTATCGCTCTCTGGCAGGCGTGTGAGTTAACCAGACCATGGAATGATCCGCAGCGCGATATTCAACGCAAGCTTGATGTTGACGACAAACTTTTTCTGGTAGGAGTTGAAAACAATAAAGTAGTAGCCTCTGTTATGGGAGGCTATGACGGACATCGAGGCTGGATGAATTATCTGGCAGTGGCACCTGAACATCAACGTCGGGGGCTTGCAACTCAACTGGTTCGGTGCGTAGAAGAAAAGTTGCTTGCCTTAGGCTGCCCCAAGCTCAACCTGCAGATTCGCACCGACAATATCGCGGTGCAGTCGTTTTATAAAGAGATCGGCTTTGGAGTTGATGATGCAGTCAGTATGGGTAAACGTTTAATTCCCGATGACTGATCCTGACTATTTGCGCGCTTGAACAGTTTAGGTGGCGACTAACGTGCAGAGCAAAGAACACTACCGAAGGCTAATTGAAAAACAGCTGCAGGCATTAAATGCACAGCTCGAAGATACTACGGGTGGAGCTGACACGGTTGAGCTTGATCAGAGCAGAGTAGGCAGGTTATCCAGAATGGATGCTCTGCAATCACAGGCAATGCATGCAGAATCACTAAACCGGGCGAGGCGTCAGGTGATGGCGCTGGAGCATGCACTGTCACGGCTTGAGTCGGGTGACTTTGGTCTTTGTGGTCGTTGTGATGAGGAGATTGCCGAAGCGCGCTTGCAGCATAATCCTGCTGCTGTTCTTTGTATCAGCTGTGCTGAGAAAAAAGAACTGGGCGTTTAG
>CAYPDN010000570.1:0-2142 GCA_964409445.1 uncultured Granulosicoccaceae bacterium | reverse complement strand
TGTTACCCGCCAGATCACATCTCCCACATCATCTGCCACAAGCAAAGAATTGTGTGGCCCGAGAGTCACACCAACCGGTCTGCCATAGGACACTTTTTCATCTGGTGCTAAAAAACCGGTCAGGATATCTCGAGGTGGTCCGGCGGGTTTGCCATTGGCAAACGGCACAAAAATAACCTTGTACCCACTCAGGGTACTGCGATTCCAAGACCCGTGCTGTCCGATCACCATTCCATCTTCGTCAAAACCCGGCAGCGTGCCGGCAGGCATGAAACACAAACCCAGTGATGCTGTGTGACCACCAAGTGCATAATCGGGATCGATCATTTTCGCGACCATAACAGGGTCCTGTTCTACCCTGTCATCAACTGTCTGACCCCAGTAACAAAAAGGCCAGCCATAAAAACCGCCATCTATAACGGAAGTGAGGTAGTCAGGCGGTACTTCATCTCCAAGCCCGTCACGTTCGTTAACAACGGTCCACAAGCTACCTGTAACCGGTTCCCATGCCATACCCACAGGATTACGTAAACCGGATGCGAAAATTCGAGATTGCCCTGATTCCAAATCCAGTTCATGGATAGCAGCGCGACCTTCTTCTGCCTCCATGCCCTGCTCTGCAATATTGGTTAAAGAGCCAACACCTGCATACAGTTTTCGACCGTCAGGACTCGCTAGTAAACTTCGAGTCCAGTGTCCGTAGGGTTTAAAATCAACCAGTGTCTGACCTTCGCCTGAGAGCTGTTTCGAATCACTGTCGTACGAGTACGCAACCACACCATCAGTGTTACCGATATAAAAAGTGTCATTAACCAGGGCCATCCCAAAAGGGTGGCTCAGGTTCTCAATAAAGTACTCATGCTCTTCTGCAATACCATCACCGTCATTGTCACGGTACAGTGAAATACGGTTGGCCGACGGACCTACCGCACGGGCACGCTGCATTGTGCTGTGCATAGCAAACTGAAACGGTGTTTTTATATCCCACGGTTTTTCTTTTGATTCAGCCACCAGCACATCATCGTTGGGCAATACATAGATCCAGCGCGGGTGCTCCAGATCGGTCGCGAACGCATTCACTTTAAGGCCGGGCGCGGCAGTTGGCACATGCCCGTCACTCCACCCCTGAGCGGTTGGCATTTTCAAGGTCGGTAAGCCTTGCGCTTTTGCTTTAGGTATTACTGGAGTCGCACCAAGTGCCGGCGCGTTAGTACGCTCAGCAGCACTGCGCGACCAAACGAGTACCATTCCAATCACGGCGACAAACTTGCCAAATAATTTGGTAAAGATAGCAACCTCCGGTGTTGTTAACACTGATTGATGTTAATCAATAATCACACACGCTGTCGCTACCGGCAAGCAAGCAGTTAGCCCGGATCATTCATAAGGCGACCGGTAAAATAAACACTCACCCAAATTTATGGATTCCAAACAGACAGCAAGCTGGAGTTTGCTATGTAAGACGCTGCCCGGACTTTTCGTCAAAGAAGTGGGCAAGTTCAGGTCTGATGGTGAAAGCGATTGTGGATCCTTTAGGCACTGCAGGTGGCTTTTCGGTTTTGGCAATAAATTCAACTTTTGATGCCGTAAGCAGGTGCACCAGAGCGTACTCTCCCAGGTTCTCTACCAGCTCCAAAGTACCTTCAACAACCGCATGTGCAGGATCCGATTCAATAAGATGCTCAGGGCGCAACCCGACCTGTACATCAGACCTGATATCAATACCAAATACCGAGCTGTTTGAAGGAGCCAGATCAGATGCTTTGAAAAAATTCATCTTCGGGCTGCCGATGAACTGTGCAACAAACGCATTTTGCGGGTGATCATAAAGGTCTATTGGTGAACCGACCTGTTCAATCAGCCCGTCGCGCAAAACCACGATTTTATCTGCAAGGGTCATCGCCTCGACTTGATCGTGGGTAACGTAAATCATGGTTGTGTCCAGCCGTTCGTGCAGGCGCGCGATTTCAAGGCGCGTCTGGACGCGCAAAGCTGCATCAAGGTTTGAAAGCGGCTCATCAAAAAGGAACACTTCAGGGTGACGTACGATTGCACGACCAATCGCAACTCGCTGGCGCTGTCCACCAGAGAGGTTGCGCGGGCTGCGGTCAAGATAATCTGTTATCTGCAGTATTTCAGCTG
>CAYPDN010000569.1:0-2143 GCA_964409445.1 uncultured Granulosicoccaceae bacterium | reverse complement strand
GCATGAATTGCCTGATGCCAGCGTTTTACCTGTATATGTAACAGACAAACAGCGCCATGGCGTTGTGAAATCGTTCACTAACCTGACGGATGAAGAACTACAGGAATATCACGATGTCTCCTGTCGTGCGTTAAAAACAGTTCTGAGTAACCATACGCTGGATCTTTTACATTGCAACCATGTTACCTATCAGCCACAAATTGCAGAGCAAGTATGTGCTGAAACCAATACACCTTTCATCATTTATCCGCATGGCAGCGCAATTGAATATACCGTCAAAACTGACGACCGTTACTTCAACAAAGTACGTGAGTCGATTCAGCTAACCGACGGATTGATCATCGGCAATAACGAAGTAAAACAGCGCATAGTCGATCTTTACCCAGAGCTCACAAGCGAAATTAACCAGAAGTCCCAGATTGTTGGTGTTGGGGTAGATACGTCGCTGTTCACAAGCTGCCCTGCAGATGAACGTCAAAACTCACTCGATAAACTGATCGCACTCAAGCCAGGTGGTGGCAAAAATAAAGCGTTGACGGAAGAGCTTGAAGCAAAGCTCGATGCCGGGGATATAAACGCAGTAACCGAGTACCGTGACAGCTATGTCCAGAAGCTGGCAGATGAAGATATAACCTCAAAGCTTGAGAAACTTGATCTGAATTCGCCTGTAATGTTGTTCGTCGGCGCTTTTACAGCGGGTAAAGGGATTCAGGGGCTGCTTTGCGCTATGTGCAGCGCACTGCGACAACAGCCTGATTTGCAACTTGTCATTGTTGGTGCTGGGGCTTACAGAGAGACGCTCGAAGGTCTGGTCCACCTGCTGTCCACTCGAAACCTGCCAATGCTGAAGTCATTGGCCAGTCAGGGTTTTGATCTGGATTTCAGCGACAACACCGGAGCGTGGGAAGATGTCGAGTATTATCTTAAACACCATAGTGATGAGTTGCTGGAAAGTTCCGATCGCCTAAAAAACAATGTACATTTTGTTGGCAGACTAAATCACGATCAGCTTAAATATCTATTTCCAATCGTTGATCTGGCTGTGTTTCCTTCTGTGGTACCTGAAGCGTATCCGCTGGTATTGATGGAATCACTCTCAAACGGAGTGCTGCCAATGGTCAGCTACTTCAGCGGTTTCACTGACGGCATAGACGAACTGGATGACGTCATACCTGAAGATCTGCTATCGCTAATGCGTATCCCAATGAGTAACGAACAACGTATAAGCGTAATGGCAGCAAATCTGAACAGTATTTTATCAAGTGAGTCATTCAGAGAGATAAAACCAAAGCTGCGCGAGGTTGCCTGTGCCAGATATGACTGGAATCTGCGTGCGCAACAGATGGTTGATGCTTACACACAGGTGTTGACAGACATAAATAAAAATTCAGGAAAACAACAAAGCGCGGCCTGAAAGTCGGGTGGTTCCGAAATCTGGTGACATCTGCGCGTGATGTCGGTTAGTGGCTTTTTCTCACGACTAATTTTGCGCAAAGGATGAGCGCGCTTTAGCGGCCCATACCCCATCTAGTTCAATGATGATCCACAGGGATCTGAAACTTGTGATCAGCACGTCGCTGGAGTCGTAGCGATGTATCTCTGCATCAAGGTGAACTTTATTTTTCGATGAGTCCACTACTTTAATATCTTCGAATGCAGAGTGACTCCACTCGTCGCCAGCGCGTTGTAGAAAATCATCAAAATAATGTTCTGCGGTTTCCCAGGTTTTCCATGTGGTGCCGCTTAAACGGTGATGGGGGAAGTGAAGTGTTGCTGCTATCGCTTTAGCATCTCGCTTGTTTAATGCGGTTATATGGGCGCTCATCAACGACAACGCTTCTTCAGTTGCGGTTTTGATCACGTACGATGTCTCTTTATCTGTTGGCAGTCTACGGTTATGCCTGCTTAGAAGTTGTATCTGGCGGAAGCATCATATTTTCCAGTCGGGCAGTGTCGGAATTCGTTTGCCACTGCATGCAGCATCGACGCACTGAGCAAGACTGCCAAAGTGTATGGGGCGATTGACCAGCCCCGGGCCATAGTGTGCATACTTTCCTGAGTTAGTCATAAGCACTTTGGCGTTAACCGGAATCACGGGTTCTTCAATCATGCACCAGCAAGTATCATTGATAAACTGCACGCC
>CAYPDN010000568.1:0-2151 GCA_964409445.1 uncultured Granulosicoccaceae bacterium | reverse complement strand
TGCTCGTTGACCCACAGTAGAGTGTACCGCCAATGCTTTGTGGCTGAGCGCGGTGTGTCTGATTTGATCAGAGTCAGTCCTGTGACGCTGGCGAGTTCAGCAGCGCGCATGCTGCTGTCATCGACAATGGCAACTTGCTGCTGTTCTGTAGTTGTATCTGTCACTGCTTTTTGGACGAACCGTTTGAAAGTGCGATTGGCAGTAAATCGATTGCCTGCAAGCGAGCACGCTTCCGGGTGGCAAGTGTGATGATAGACTTTAAATTAATCACTATTGGACCGCAGTTATAAAGTGCCTGAACAAAACCCCAGAAAAATAATTCTCCGCACTATTGTAAAGTTAATGGTAATGGCAGCATTGGGTACGTTTATCTGGGTGTTGTCAGGCTCGTTGCCTGAACGCGTTCGCGATGCGTCAGAAGTAACTCGTATTAATATTGCCGACATGCAACCCGGTGACCACCTTCTGGTTGAGTGGCAGAGGAAACCGCTTTTCATAGTTTACCGAAAACCTGCCTGGGAAGCCGCGTTGTTGGCGGCGGATGGCGAACTCTACCATGACCCGGATAGTAGTGACTCCACTCAGCCAGATACGGCGACCAATGCGCTGCGATCACCGGTGCGCGGCTGGTTTGTAACTCTGGGGCTCGGTACCGGCATGGGTTGTACGCTTACGATCACAGAGCCCGCCGATGTTGAATCTGGCAATTCTGAATCAGGCAACGCCGATTCTGCCGGTGTTGACGGAACTATTGATGCCGGCGGGTTCACTGACGGATGCGATCAGAGCCGTTACGACCTTGCCGGAAGGGTGTATAGCGGTCATCAGGCGAGGCGCAACACAGTCGTACCTGTCTGGTCTCTGGTTGGCAGTGAGATATTAGTTGGTGGATAACTGCTAGTAGTGCGGGGGTGGAGTCTCGTCCGACTCTTTAGCAACAGGGGAGGTCAGTGATTGCAGCTGGCTCTGATACATTTCAAGTTTTTTTGTCAGTTCTGAAATGGTTTGCTCGTGTCGAACGATGACTTCGTTTAATTGTTCGACGGTAAGTTCCATATCCATCAACTTGAGCTCAACTGCTTGTAGTCGTTCTTCCATCGGCTGTGACTCTGCTGCGATTTAATTTGCAGCAGTGTACCCGATTGCTTTGGTTTGATTTTAAATAGTGCTGGGCGCAAGGTCATACGGATCGATTAGCTCAACAGCTGATTGCTCATCGATCATTGTCGATGCTGCACCTCTCGCACTCCAGGTTAATGGTCTCTTGACGACTACCACCGGCAGATCTGTGGCTGACATGACCAGTTGGTCTATACGCGACAGCATTGCGCCGCCGCCATAGAGTCGAATTCCGGTTTCATAGGCGGCATCTTTTATTTTGCTGTCAATGGCTCCGAAGGCGAGTCTGATCGAATTGGTAAGGTCGTCAAGCACAGGTTGTAGTAACTCGCTGATTGTTTCTGACCGGACTCTGAATTCAGTCAGGGAATTGGTCTTTAGCGACAGGCAATTTACCTGACAGGAGTTTCTTGTACATTGAACAAAAGACTGTCGTGTGGCAGCAGCAATGCTGTGCTTAATGTGCCTCGCACTTTCACCGGTGACCTGAAGTCCGAATCGCTCCCGCATACTAGTGATGATTGCATTGTCGATTGCATCTCCACCAATAGGCAGGGGCTGGCAGTACGCAACCTCTCCATTGGCAATAGCAATTAGTCTTGTTGAAGTTGCGCCAAAGTCGATCATCACACACGATTCACTTTGGTTGAGTCCGGTAGTGTTGAAAGCCGCGAGGGCTGCATTTTGAACATCAACTTTAGCGGCACCGGCTGCAATACAGGTTTGTTGTAGTCGGGCGCTTGTTTTTGCGTCACAGTGGTGGGGCAACAGCAACGAAACTTCCGGTGCTCTGCCTGTAAGGCCGGTAAGCCTTGCCTGGTCCAGAAAGTGGCCGAGCATTTTGAGTCGCAGCCCAAGGTCGTTGCGCATATCAGATTGAACCGGCTGAACTTCTCTGTAACCGTCAACTCGGCTCATGAGTATATCAGCGGCCTGATCGCCAAATGTGCTGACTGATGTTGACCCTCCGAGCTGGTGGTCCATATCCAGTGCGGCAATTGAAGGCTGATCCAGCAATAAGCCCTCAGTGGC
>CAYPDN010000567.1:0-2155 GCA_964409445.1 uncultured Granulosicoccaceae bacterium | reverse complement strand
ATCCTGTTGAAACTGTTGTCGGTGATGGCAGCAAGGCGGTATTAAAGCAATTCAAGAAATGGGTTGACGGAGAAAGCGCTGAAGGTGTGGTAGCTCGAAGTGATACTGCGGGTGTGTTTAAAGTGAAGCCGCGTCACACCATTGATTTAGTTGCGGTGGGGTTTACCGAAGGATTGGATGATCGATCCGGGATGTTGCACGATGTAATGCTTGCGTCAGTTCGATCCGATGATACTTTTCATATCATCGGTAGAGTCGGAGGTGGGTTTTCGGATGACGAAAGAACACAAATGCTAAAGCTTCTTGAACAGCACGTTGTGGAAAGTGAATATGCAGAAGTAAACTCTGACCGCGTAGCCTATCGGATGATTGAGCCCGGAATAGTATTTGAAATATCCTGCCTTGATATCATTGCCAGAACCTCTCGTGGCAATACTATTGATAAAATGGTGTTGGAATGGAATGAAGATCAGAGGCTCTGGGAGGGGGTCCGGAGGTTGCCACTGTGCAGTATTATATCTCCACAATTTATGAGAATTCGCGACGATAAAAAAGCCAATAAAGAAGATGTCCGGTTTTCACAGTTGACTGATATCGTTGAAATTCCGTCTGCCAATGTTGTCAGTGAAGAGCTTAAATTACCGGAAAGCGAGTTATTAAAGCGCTCGGTGGCTACCAAGGAACTGCGCGGCGCTACCATGGTTCGCAAGTTAATGTTGTGGAAAACAAACAAGGAAGAGAAGTCTAAGGACTTCCCGGCTTTTGTATTGCACCTGACTGATTACAGCCCCAATCGCAAAGATCCGTTGAAGCATGAAATACGGGTCAGCAGTTCGGTAGATCAGATGGATCAATACTGGAAAGAGTGGGAAAAGAAGTATTTTGTATCTGGCTGGTCAGCGCCGGAATAACTGATCCTTGAAGCCGCTGCGAATACTGAGCTGGAATATCCTGCACGGCGGTGGTACTCGCTGTGATCAGATTCTCGCAGTGATCGAGAAGCATGATCCGGATATTATTTCGCTGCAGGAGTTCAGGCATGGGAACAGCAAGCCCGTGTTACTTGATGGCTTGAAAGAACTTGGACTGGATACTGTCTGTGCACCTGAGACGTCGAGCGCACGCGATAACAGTTTAATCATCGCTACCCGATTGCCAATGGAGGCAAAGGCATTTCCAGATAGTGCAATAAGAGGTCAATCGGCGACTAAAGCCATAGTTGCAAGCATTGAAGTATCACCGATGATTGATCTGAATTTGATTGCGGTACATTTTCCGCAAAAGAAAGAGCAAATACCGCTCTTCGATGCATTGCTTGATTTACCACAGTCGTGGCTTGACGGTCATTCTCTGTTAATGGGAGATTTTAACTGTGGTATCCCGCTGATCGATTCCGAGACCAAAACGTTTTACGCTACCCATCTGTTTCAGCAGCTTTTGTCTGTTGGCTGGCATGATACATGGCGTGAACGCAATCCTGATGCACGAGAATTCACCTGGGTAAGCACCAGAAAATCAAACGGGTTTCGCTATGATCATGCGCTGGCCTCAAGTGCTGTGAACGAATTAATTCTTGATGTTCGTTATGATCACGCTGTGCGACAGGAGAAAGTATCAGATCACTCGCTATTGCTAATTGACCTGAATTGTTGATTAATGATTGTGGATCAGCTGGCTGAGCGTTTAGATTGCAGTTTTTTCAGCAACCAGTTCTTCCAGAGTACTCTGCCATAGCTGGTAATAATCATCGCTGCTGATGATCTGGCTGTGTTTCTCGAACGCCGCGATATTTTTTGCCAGGCAGTCAGCCCACTCAGTCCAGCTAAAGATACCAGACTCGTTAAGTTTGACTGCCATGGCAAATGTTTTTGCCTGCCAAGGTGCGTCAAACACAGGTTCACCATTATGGGTAGGCTGCTTTTCGAACTGTTGTGATGTTTGAAGTGTCATTAGTATTGGTGTCAGGTTAATCAGTCTGTGAATTCTTGACGGTGTTCTTCGAGAGTCAGCAGATAAGGTTCGAAAAGATCTACGTATACGCAACTGTTCGGCTCTGCAAACCTGCCCCAGATGTCAGCTCCTTCAAAGCGAACGGAGTAGAGGTGCTCGGCGACTTTGCTGCCTGATCTTGCATGTTCGTCGGCGTAAATATGTG
>CAYPDN010000566.1:0-2177 GCA_964409445.1 uncultured Granulosicoccaceae bacterium | reverse complement strand
CATTCCTGGTAATGTTGATTGGGGAGCACTTAAATTGAAGCGCTGAATAAAGTAACCTGTGGCTTTCGGACTTTGAGAGTGACATGGCCAAAACTGCACTGATTACCCATCCGGATTGCACCCGGCATGAAATCGCACCCGGTCACCCGGAACAGCCTGCCCGTCTAGCTGCTGTGCTTGATGAATTCAAGAGTCAGGGTTTGTCGCTTGCGCAAATCGAAGCACCGGAAGCTGAAAGATCGCAATTGATACTCGCTCACCCCGAGCGCTACGTCGATAGTATTTTTGATGCATCACCAAAAAGCGGGTCGGTACAGCTGGACGCTGATACTGCAATGAACGAACATTCGTTGCGTGCAGCCTTGCTTGCTGCAGGCGCTGGAATAAAAGCGGTTGATCTCGTTACAGGCGGAGAATTTGATAACGGCTTTTGTTGTGTACGTCCTCCGGGTCACCATGCCGAAGAAACCACAGCAATGGGTTTTTGTTTTTTTGGCAGCATTGCAATTGCCGCACTATACGCGCTGCAAAAGTCAGATATTAATAAAGTCGCGATAATAGATTTCGATGTTCACCACGGTAATGGAACCGAGGACCTCATTGGTGAGCACCCGGATATCTTCTTTTGTTCCTCCTTTCAACATCCGTTGTACCCTGGAAAGTTTGGCAAGAACGTACCTGGAAGAAAAATTAATATCCCGCTTGATGCTGGCTGCGATGGAGCTACGTTTAAAAAAATTATGCAGTCTGACTGCCTGCCGGATCTGCGTAAATTTAAACCTGATATGATTTTTATTTCTGCAGGATTTGATGCGCACAGGGATGATCCCCTGGCAGGGCTTAACCTTCTTGAAGAAGATTTTGCATGGATTACCGCTGAGCTTAGATCAATTGCAGATGAATTCAGTGGCGGTAAAATTGTATCAATGCTTGAAGGTGGTTATGACCTTGCAGCCCTCGGGCGCAGTGCAACCGCACACGTGAAGGAGCTGATGAAGTAACCGGTAAAGGTTGCCTGCGTCGGGCGTTGCACTCATGTCTGCCCAGTTAGGTCTGCAGGGGAGCGTTGCTGATAGTGCAGACGCCGTCTACTACCTGGACCGCCAGTTCAATTACACGGGTACCCTGAGGCAGGTATTGTGTTTTATCATTCAAATTTATAACGTTTTTATAAGGCGTTTTTTTATTCAGCCCGGCTTCAACGTTTAGCCGCACCATTATTCTGTCGTTCGGTGGTACTACTATAGTTTCATTGTAGTAGGCGTCTTCGAGGTTCATCAGTGTGTCGTCAAACTGGATGAGTTGCGGCGTGAACCGGCTGGCAGTAATGTAACTATCTGTCTTGTTATGCATCAACAGATGAGCGCGCGAAATGTCAGCGCGGCTTATCAATGTGCAGTTTAGAAAATCGCCAGGTGGCTTGTGTGTTGGCGACGCTGTGTTAATGTCTGCGCTGACGGGTGCGCTGCCAACAATAGCAGTTGAGGTTAATCCCGCGAGTATTCTTAGAGTCTGGCGCTTTCTAGAATCGATATTGCCGTTGTCCGTATTGCCAGTGTTCGTAATGCCAATGTCGATGGTGTCATTGTTGTTCATCTGCAATCCCTATAGTTTATACCGAATTCACCATATATCAGGAATATGGAAAATCGTTGATGCCTTACACTGTTTGACAATCAATATGTGCTTTTGTCGCAGCTTATAGTGATTCTCCACAAGCGAATCCTGATGACCAGGCCCATTGGAAGTTAAAGCCGCCGAGGTGTCCTGTTACGTCAACGACCTCACCCACAAAGTATAAACCCGGTTGCTTTTTTGACTCCATGGTTTTTGATGACAGATCGTCTGTGTGCACACCGCCCAGAGTGACCTCTGCTGTTTTATAACCTTCGGTACCCGCGGGTACGATCTGCCAGTTATTTACCTGACTCGCGATGTTTTGGATTTGTGAGTTGTTGAGTTCTGCAAGTGGTGTGTCTTTTAGCCCGGGCCACCACATAGATTGTAGCTCCAGTACAAGGTTTTTTGGGAGTTTCTGATTCAGTATTGTTCTGACCAGGCTTTTAGGCTTGTCTTTTTTAGCATCGTAGAATAACTTTTCAACATCTTCACCTGGCAGTAGGTTGATTGAAATAGATTGCCCCGGTACCCAATAGTTAGAGATTTGCAAAACTACC
>CAYPDN010000565.1:0-2187 GCA_964409445.1 uncultured Granulosicoccaceae bacterium | reverse complement strand
TTCATGAGATCGCCATTGGACGCAAAGTTGCCAGAAGGCATCGCAGATAGTGCGGAGGCCTCGCAGATAGTGCGGCGTTTTCAAGCGTCAATATGAAGTAAGTTAGAAACGGAGCCTTTTGGCTCCGTTTTTTATTTGCCGTAAACAAAGGAGCTGTTTTTGCAGATCTACCCGATGTTTTTAAGTCCAGTTCTTGCCTGCTTTTTTTAAGCAGAGGCTCAGCACCACCTTCTTAGATCGCGCCGCTTCTTGCAGCTTGCGATTAGCCTGGATGGCACTGAATCCACTGGTCTGTTATTTGCTGGTTTATGAGGCCCAGTGCAGCGGTTTGTGGTTATTCAAAAATCTCAACCGTTTAGGCAAGGAAGAGCAGCTACTAATGAAAGCCTGGTTACATATTGGTACACCCAAGACTGGCACGACTACTCTACAAAAATTTCTAGACACCAACCATGCCGCTCTATTAGCTCAAAGGGTATTGTGTGCAAACACTACGGGCGAATTGGCATTGGCGTGTACTGAAAACTACGATTCGGAAGGCCTTTCTCGGGTTTATGGAATTCGAAAAAACATTGAGTGGATTCAGTTCAAGCAGACCGTGATCCGTGAATTAAAGGAGAAGGTAAAGTCTCACCGGACCATTGCTGATTATATTGTTTTCAGTTCAGAATATTTTCACTTAAGTTTAACCAAACCGAGTGAACTGGAAGCGCTGAAGAATTTGCTTCACAACGTTGGCATCACGGAAATCTCAGTTGTTGTTTACCTTCGTGAACAGTCAGAATTTGTTGCATCGTTTTACTCAACGGTTATCAAATCAGGTGGTACATCGGAAAGGCCGCCCGGAGTTTCCAATAAAAGGTATCAGCGCCTATGTGATCATCGGCTAACTCTCGAGCTATTCTCCCGGGTATTCGGAAGAGAGAGTATGGTAGTGAGAATATTCGAACGTGATAAATTACTGAATGAATCGATAATCGATGATTTTTTAAATGTAGTTGGTTGCCAAAACACTTCAACTTATAGTGTTCCGAAAAATAAAAATAACGGCCTGTCTTCAGAGGGAATTGAGGTTTTTCGTTGTATAAACAAAATACTACCCAGATGGATAAACGGGAGAACTAGTCCTGTCAGGCGTACAGTGAAGAAGCTCGTCACCGAACGGCATTGTGATAAAAAATTCTATCTGTCGTCAGATTTACAGCATGAATATCAAACTACATTTGCCGTAAATAATGAGTGGGTTAGGGAAAACTACTTTCCGAATAAAGAGCGCTTGTTTAAGGAAAATTCTTTGGCGAGTTATGGCAGTCAGGACCGTTCATCGCCAATGTACGACAGTATAGCTTGCGCATACATCGAAGAAGTAATTGTAATTGAAAGGAATAAATTATCAGTCGAAAGTATAGACGAAGACGGCGTAGTCGACGGTGAAGAGAACTTTCTCAGATTACTATCAATTGCAACAATGTATAATAACTTAGGCAAGCCAAACCAAGCTTTAGAATACTTCACTGCGGTTCCCCACTGCTATTTGTTGAATGTTGATTCGCTGTGCTTAGGTGGTCGATGTTATGAGCAGTTGCAATTTTATTCGGAAGCTCTGGAGTATTACAATCTGGCGCTAAAAATGACGCCGGATTACAAGGAAGGGTTATGCGGTAAGGTGCGATGTCTTCGCGATACTCAGGCCTTTAGTGAGGCGGATGTCGTGTTAGATCGCTTGAAGCACCTTTGGCCTCAACAATATAAGTTCTTTGCGGAGTCTGCAGAATTACCGAATTTTTATAAAGACATTAATGAATCTGCTCGTCGCTGGTGCGAGGTTGCTGCAAACTTCGCTAATGTGCCCGGCGCGCTATATTCTGCGGCAATTAATCTGAAGAAAGCTGAACAGTATGCCGAAGCCATCCAATATTTTGACGAGTTTCTTACACTTAAACCGGAGCATCAACAGGCGACATTAAGCAAAGCGAGTTGTCTGAGTGCACTAGGGCTCCATGAGAGAGCAGATGCTGTGCTCTCCGATGCGGTAGCAGCAAAACCCGGTGTGCTGCAATACCACATTAGGTTTGCAAACAGTGCAATTCTGAATGGAGATAAAAAATTGGCTCTTCAGCGTTGGCGTGATGCGGTTGATCGTTTTCCTGATGAATCGCAGTGCCTCTATGGCTTCGCAATAGCTTG
>CAYPDN010000564.1:0-2196 GCA_964409445.1 uncultured Granulosicoccaceae bacterium | reverse complement strand
GAGAAAGGGCCGCGTTACCTTGCCGTAAATGGTGATGAAGGCGAGCCTGGCACTTTTAAAGATCGCTATTACCTTGAGCGAACTCCACATCTGTTTTTAGAAGGTATGTTGATTGCGGCGTGGGCAGTCGACGCCAGTCGTTGCTACATCTATATGCGGGATGAATATCCTGCCGTTTTAAAAATACTTGCCGATGAAATAGCAGCGCTTGAGTCTGCCGGTATTGTAGATGCCGGATATGTAGAGTTACGCCGTGGCGCTGGTGCTTATATCTGTGGTGAAGAAAGTGCGATGATCGAATCGATTGAAGGCAAGCGCGGACTCCCGAGGCACAGACCACCGTATGTAGCTCAGGTTGGTATCTTTGGCAGACCGACACTTGTTCATAACATTGAAACATTGCACTGGGTGGCGAAAGTTTGTCGCGAGGGACCTGAAGTATTAAATACAACTGAAAAAAATGGTCGCACCGGTTTGCGTTCGTTTTCAATGTCGGGTCGGGTGAAAAATCCGGGTGTGCATTTGTTGCCAGCTGGTTCAACAATCACAGATCTGATAGAGGCGTGTGGCGGTATGCTCGATGGCCATAGTTTTAAGGCTTATCAGCCGGGCGGGCCCTCTGCAGGCTTGCTGCCTGCCTCAATGAATGATATCCCGATGGATTTCGACACACTACAGCCACATGGTTCGTTTATTGGCTCAGCTGCGATTGTTGTTTTGTCAGACAAAGACAGTGTTAAAGATGCAGCGCTAAACATGCTGCGGTTCTTTGAGGATGAAAGTTGTGGTCAGTGCACGCCGTGTCGAGTGGGTTGTGAGAAGGCAGTTAAGCTGATGGAAAAAGATAAGTGGGATCAGCCGCTGCTGGAAGATCTTTGCAATGTAATGGTAGATGCTTCTATTTGTGGTTTAGGGCAGGCGGCACCCAATCCGATTCTGCTTACGATGAAACACTTTCCGGAAGAGGTGTAATAAGATGAGTAACAAGATTAAATTTACTCTAGACGGTAAAGACGTTACGGCTGAACCGGGTGAGTCCATCTGGGAAGTGGCCAAAAAACAAGGTACTTTAATTCCGCACCTGTGCCACAAAGATGCGCAAGGCTATCGTTCTGACGGCAACTGTCGCGCCTGCATGGTAGAGATTGAAGGTGAGCGTGTACTTGCCGCGTCCTGCATCAGAACTCCTACAGAAGGCATGGTAGTTAACTCTCAGGATGCGCGCTCTGTAAACGCCCGCAAAGTAGTAGTTGAAATGCTGCTGGCTGATCAGCCAGAACAAAATGCTGCCCATGATAAATCATCTCACTTCTGGAAAATGGCCCAGATGCAAAATGTTTCAGAAAGCCGATTTCCAAGTATAGAGATTGAACGTGTGCCACTGCTTGATGCATCGCATCTGGCTATGAGTGTGAACCTCGATGCCTGTATCCATTGCAACCTCTGTGTCAGAGCGTGTCGTGAAGTGCAAGTGAATGATGTGATTGGCATGTCTGGTCGCGGTCATGATGCAAAAATTACTTTTGACTTTGATGATCCGATGGGCGCGTCAACCTGTGTGGCTTGTGGTGAATGTGTACAGGCCTGCCCGACAGGTGCTTTGATGCCTGCGGCCACTTTGGATGATAAAGGCGTCGGTGATAGTCAGGATTTTGATCGCGAAGTAAAAAGTGTTTGTCCTTACTGTGGTGTCGGATGCCAGGTGTCATTCAAGATCAAGGATGAAAAGATTGCCTGGGTCGATGGTATTGATGGCCCTGCCAATGAAAATCGTTTGTGCGTTAAAGGACGCTTTGGCTTTGACTATATTGATCATGAGCACAGACTCACCAAGCCTTTAATTCGTCGTGATGATGCTCCAGCCAAAGGTTTAAACGTTGATCCATCCAACCCGCTAACCCACTTCCGTGAAGCGAGCTGGGAAGAAGCGCTGCAGGTCGCATCAAAAGGTTTAACAGATTTACGCAGCGATACCGGTAAGCGCGTTGCAGGGTTTGGCTCAGCTAAGTGCTCCAATGAAGAGGCTTATTTGTTCCAGAAGTTTATTCGACAGGGGTTTGAGCATAACAACGTTGATCACTGTACCCGCTTGTGTCACGCATCGTCAGTGGCAGCACTTCTTGAGAACGTCGGTAGTGGTGCTGTTACTGCCACGTTTAATGAAATTGAAAATGCCGATGTAGCCATTGTGATCGG
>CAYPDN010000563.1:0-2199 GCA_964409445.1 uncultured Granulosicoccaceae bacterium | reverse complement strand
GCGCAATTGCACTGGACACCATTTATGCTCCCATATAAACATATAATAATTTTTGTATGGATCTGTAATCGATCCTTTTTTGGCGGGGCAATACGTGAGTCGCTTAAACTCCGCACCACTTAAAGACCAGTCGCTCTCACTGCGAACCAATCATCCAAAGCGGTGTCTTAAATCTGTAACGCGATAATAAACACTTTCCTGCCTGACAGGGCTGTTGCAAGCCACAGGCCACGGGTTATCAAGCGTTTCAAACGATAGTTAAAAACGTGACGGACATGAAAATCAAGTGAGACTACGGTGGGTTTTATTGAGTGGAGTGAGACAAAGCGCAACTTAGAGTCACAGTTCGCGATCACTCTTAAACCATAACGAATCGACATTTAATCTGCTTGCCGGACTGAACGAAAAATCTTCTACTCAGGTGCGTCAAAAATTAATGTGATTTAGAGCAATACACAGATGTGCACTACCACTCACTTTTTTGCTCTGTGAAATGACCTGGCACGAAAGTGCAGGCTTTGGATTGGCAAAATTTAAAGACAGATCACCAGCAAAGATTAGAGACACTGATCTGAAGACACTGGCCCGGCAACAGGGCAGACACAATATGAGGGTGAAAACGAAGAGAAGGGACTACCGCACACGTCCTTGTGTGCAATTCGCAATCAGTCGATCAGTTCGGCAACTAGCTTGAAGCCACCTCTTCAGGACGCTGGATACGATACTTGCGCATCTTTTCTACCAGCGTGGTGCGTCTGATCTGCAACTTCTTCGCGGCATGCGCCACAACGCCGCTGCAGTCGTCCAGCGCTTGTTCAATAAGGCTAACTTCAATGTCAGTCAGATGTTGCTTAAGATCGATACCATCCCGCGGCAATCGGGGCTCACTCAACATTGGCAGACTAGGCATGCCAGACATTTTCTCTGTGTCTTCAAGATCAGCAACCATTGTCTGCTCCTGAACCATTTGCTTGTCTGGAACAATCTTGGACGGAAGGTCCTTAACATCTACCAGACCGTGAGGGTGCAGAATTGTCATGCGTTCCATCAGATTGGCAAGCTCACGCACATTACCTGGCCAGGCATAGTTGCACAGTGCCATCACCGCTGCTGGTGTTAACCTGACTGAGGCATTTTTTTCGTGCTCCAGTCGAGTAATAAGCTCGTTGATTAGCAACGGCAAGTCTTCAACACGATCACGCAAGCGCGGCATCTCTACCGGAAAAACATTCAGGCGATAGTAAAGATCTTCGCGAAACTTACCTTCTTTTATATGCGTTTCAAGATTTCTATGCGTGGCTGCGACAATCCGAACATCAGACTTAATGCTCTTGTTGCTACCGACACGCTCAAAAGAGCGCTCTTGTATCACACGCAGCAATTTAACCTGCATTGAAAGCGGCATGTCACCGATTTCATCGAGAAAAATCGTACCACCTTGCGCCAGCTCAAAGCGGCCCTGACGAGCACCAATAGCACCAGTAAAAGAACCCTTCTCGTGACCAAACAATTCACTTTCAAGTAATTCACTGGGAATCGCACCACAGTTGATTGGCACGAACGGCTTGCTGCGGCGTTTAGAATGATAATGAATGTTGCGCGCAACTACTTCTTTACCAGTCCCTGATTCACCTAAAACCAAAACGGTTGCTTCCGTAGGTGCCACCTGCTCGATCATTTTTCGAACGCGGCGTGTCTCACGGCTATTGCCCACCAGACTTCTGAACAATTCAGGCGACTGTGTTGCCTTCGCTTGTGCTTGTGGTTGACTCGGTTCCGCTGCTGGCTCTTCCCGCACGACACCACTTTCTACCTCGGCACGATGCAGCACATTGGACAGATCTGAAAAACGGGTGTCTGCAGTTATGCAGCCGAGGAACGTATTTTCAACTTGCTCCGGTGTCATATCGAGCGGTGTTTTGCCGGTTACCAGAATAAAAGGTGGGCATGGCGATACGTCAGCGCGAATCTTGGCAACATGATCCAAAATGCCAGGACAATTACCGATGATGATAGCGAGCTTCTCGTTCAGGCCCGGGTATCCCTCCAGCAAGGTCGGCGAGCTGATTGTCTTGGCTTCGTAATCGACAAATTCCAGCTGGTGTAGAAGTTTCTGGGCACGTTCACTATCTGAATCGATAACCAGGATTTGATTTTGTTTTGTCTTCCCCATTGAATGGTCCGGTTAGGTCGAAAATT
>CAYPDN010000562.1:0-2207 GCA_964409445.1 uncultured Granulosicoccaceae bacterium | reverse complement strand
AATTATTCTTGAATCGCTTCGGTATATTAAGCATGGGCCAATGGTGAGAATTGGCGGAGCTTCTTTATAAGATTGGTTCAGCTGTAGCTCGCCTGGTACTGCGGCATCACCTGCCTGCTCAATTGAAATGCAGGCAGATATTATGTGTCCCCGAAATTCTGAAGATCAGCAGGACTAATTAAATTCAGAGACGGCGAATTATCTTCGCGGGGTTTATGCCGCCTTTAAGTGGCGATCATCGGTGGAGGGAATGGTTTCCCTCTGCTTTCCTTCGTCGATCGGGGTGACGTTTAACCCTCGCGCTACTTCGTCTGTTGCGCTTGTTATGGCCATAGTATTTCGTTCCAGTCCCAATGGTTTTGTTGCCTGAAGCGGGGTAAATCGGAATAGAATGCTGAGCATCAATCTGATAACGGCAAAAAAAGCCTTTATATTCATTTTAACGATCTCCTTTCATTACTGAATCAATTATCGTGGGCAATTACGGTTTCCTTACTTCCCCAACAATTGGTTACGATTTGGCGGCTTACTGCGGGAGAGCTTGAATGGCATTTTTACCGGATGAGCAGTAGGAGGTGGAAATTAGTGGACCACAGCACATAATTACGTCGAGATGTCTGGCGAGCACACTTGGGTAGATTAGATAGCAGAGGAATAGAGCGTGTTGAAGCTAGTCTGTCAATCGCTCTGGAAAGAGTTTCAGTACGACAGATTTTTAGTGCCGTGATAGTCGATTAACAGTAAAGTGACATCGTCGGAAAACACATCGCTGCCATTCCACTTCAGTAGTGTTTTGCGAATTTCGGTCACGCATTCGTCTTGTGTGTGAGCGCTATTTTGGCTCAGGATTTTATGCAGTCGAGCTTTGCCAAAGGCTTCTCCATCACTGGAAAAGCACTCTATAGCACCATCTGAATATACGGCGATTCGGTCCCCGGGTTCAATTTTACTGGAAGTTGCTTCAAAGACCGGGTCTTCGAGGGTGCCAACCGGAAATCCACCGTCACCCAGTTCGCTGAAATTATTGCCACTGCTTATGGTCAGTGCAGGGTGTCCCGCCTGACACCAGGTTACCCTGCCAGCTTTCAGATCGAGTAAGCCATAGATCATGGTGAAGTATTTGTTTTGCGATTTGTGATTGTAGAACGTACTGTTCAGCTCAGTAACGGTTGCGCAAACCGCTTCTTCATGGGTTTTACAGCTCTGCAGGCTGCGCCTGCACAAGCCATCGTATTTTGGATTTAACTGGCTGTGAATGGCGAATGATGTCATTGCTGAGGCTGTGCCGTGTCCCTCAACATCTATTATGTAAAACGCAAACACATCGTCTGACAGTTTAAAATAGTCAAAGGCATCTCCTGCAACGAATCGTGCTGGCTGGAAGTAACCATGTGCTGAATGGGTTGTGGATTCCTCAGGATCTGGAAGTAAGTCTGCCTGTAGCTTTGCTGCCAGTTGCAGATCATCCGTGACTGTTGCATACGCATTGATAAGCTGTACCAGCTCTTCCTGCTGTTTTTCCAGGTTCTCGTTGGTTTGCTCGAGTTGTTTATGCGATTTATCTCGCTCTTCATAGCTCAGAAAAAGCTCGCGGGATTTTTCTTCCAGCAACTTCTCGGCTTGCTTGCGACGCTCTTTCTCTCTTTTGTAAGCGCGCTTTAATACTTCCACATCCACTAGCTAGCGCCCTACATTTTTTCGTTGTTTATGGATGGACACAAGCTAGTCGAGAATTTTGATTTTCAGAGTGCAGCGGTCAGCACCATTATGCATGCATTCGGTATGATCAAGTTCGTACCTTGTATTGAAGTGCGTGGCAGAAGCATCGATCAAGCCTTCTGCAAGAAAACACAGTTTTCTTGGCGATGTGTAGTACATGGTAAGTTCTTTGTCTGACTCGTCTTCATAGTCGAATTGAGGCAACTCGGCACCGGGGTGTAGTTTCCGCACTTCGACGTGGATGACACGGTCCACGGTTAACAGGAATGATTTTAAATCTGTATGACCTTCGAAGAACTGTGGATTTTGCTGGCGAAAGTGCGGCAACATAAAGCGTCCGAAAGAGCGCACTAGCTCTGGAGTATCTATGCCGGTAGCTTCATGTGCTGCTGCGACCAGTGCCATCAGATCTTCATCAGGATAAGTCTCCGAGGCGACAAACTCTCCACTCAGACCTGTTTTTTGCAGCAGAGCATCCCAGGCTTCAA
>CAYPDN010000561.1:0-2223 GCA_964409445.1 uncultured Granulosicoccaceae bacterium | reverse complement strand
TCCGTGTGCCGCAGACAGACATCTTGGTGCACAGATAACTGCAGTTCAGGGACCACTGGCGCGAACCATTGACGATCTTGAGCTGGCACTACATGCCATGGCAGCCAGAGATATTCGCGATCCCTGGTGGACACCGGCGCCGCTACGATTTGGTGACTTCGAGAAGAAAGTAGCACTGTGTGTAAATCCCGATGAATTACAAACAGATACCGTTATAGAAAAAACGTTACGTGAAAGTGCAGCCAAACTTGAAGACAAAGGCTGGTCAGTGACTGAAATACCCTGCCCGCCATTGAGAACTCCGGCTGAAATGCAACTACTGCTATGGATGTCAGAGATGCGTCGTAACGGAACCGAACTGGTAGAAAAAGAAAACGATCCGGACGCCAATTTCGTTTTTGCAGAGTTTCAAAGGCGCTATCCGGCTCCCGACCTTAACGGCTTTCTCGATCTGCTGCAGGCACGCGCCGCGTTTGTTCGCGAATGGATGCAATTCACCGATGAGTATCCGGTAGTAATGATCCCGGTATCCGCAACACTGCCCTTTAAAGACAACCTTGATGTTGAATCACCCGAGTCTCTAACGGCAATAGTCGAAGCCCAGATGACACAAATCGGCCTGCCATTTATGGGTATTCCCGCTATCGCGGTCAGTACCGGTAGCGTTGATCAACATCCTGTCGGTGTTCAACTGGTCGCCGGTCGCTACCGGGAAGATATTTTATTCGCTGCGGCCAGAGAAATAGAAGCGTCAGTCAAACCGGTAACCCCTTTATTAAACTAACTAGTAAGCACCTTCTGGCAAGCACTTTTATGAGAATCAGCAAGTAGTGCCAGGACATCGTTAGTATCATCCCAACCGAGACAGGCGTCTGTAATACTTTGCCCGTAGACAAGACCTTCGCGCGCACCTGCCGGCTGATTGCCTTCCACAAGATTACTTTCGATCATTAAGGCCCCAATCATACTGCGCTCCATGGGCAGACGTGATGCAATATCCCTGACTACAGACAGCTGCTGAAGGTGTTTCTTATTACTATTCGCATGGCTGCAGTCAATCATTATTTTGCGCTTAATCCCTGCGACTTCCTGACTTTCAAACACCTCACCAACAGACTGAGTATCGTAGTTCGGTGTTGTCCCGCCTCTAAGTATTAGGTGTGCATCACTGTTACCAACAGTACGATACAGTGCTAATCTGCCATTCACATCCGGGCTGAGAAAAGCATGTGGGTGACCGGCAGCCTGCATAGCGTCAACAGCAATATCAATATTTCCTCTGGTACCGTTTTTAAAACCCACCGGACAAGACAGGCCAGACGCGATCTCACGATGCACCTGACTTTCTGTGGTGCGTGCACCAATGGCACCCCAACTGACGGTATCTGCATAGTACTGACCGGTAGCGGCATCAAGAAACTCGCAGCCTGCAGGCAGTTGAATATCTGCTAACTTCAACAGCAGTTTACGTGCGAGTGTTAGCCCTTTACCAATTTCAAAGCTGCCGTCAATATTCGGATCATTAATCAGCCCTTTCCAGCCAACGGTACTGCGCGGTTTTTCAAAATAAACCCGCATCACAACCTCAAGGGTGTCGGAATATTTATTTTTTAACGCATTCAGTTTTTCAGCATAGTCAACTGCCGCATCAATATCGTGTATAGAACAGGGACCAACAACCACCAGCAGACGATTGTCATGTCCATGCAGAATATTGGATATACGTTGTCTGGCCGCGGTGATCGCATCAGATGCCGCAGCACTCAACGGTAGCTCATCTAACAAAGAACGGGGTGATTGAATACTGACAATAGACTCAATTCGTAAATCTGAAGTCGGTTGATTCATACCGCTACTTTCGTCCCTCTAAACCATCTGCAGCAGCAGAGCTACCCGGAATACGCATTTCAAACACACTATCAATCACTGCATAATCGTAGTAACCCATTCTGGCGATTGGCTTTACCGACGCTATATCTATTTTGCCTTCGTCTGTCACCACATTATCATCGACATGGATTCTGACCACCTCTGCAAATACAACATCGACATTGCCAACATTACTGTTGCCAGGCAGGCGCTGAGTAGACAGGTATTTACATTCAAAGTGACAAGGTGATTCTGCTACTCGCGGTGCAACTGCATCGACACTCGGCATTTTGGTGACCCCGGCTTTTTCAAATTCATCTACTTCAAAGTCAAATGCCTGTGCAGAAAGATTGA
>CAYPDN010000560.1:0-2226 GCA_964409445.1 uncultured Granulosicoccaceae bacterium | reverse complement strand
GCGAGGGAAGCTCTGGAATAAAGGCGACACAGCAGAGCGACAACAACAGAGTGAATGATTTTACTACCACAGCAAACTTCGGTTACAACAGCCACATAAGCTTATCACGCAGCACTGGTTAAGCGTGAAGCGAAGTTCCTTAGACCACCATTATATTAACCATCTGAGGTATGCCGGTACAATTACGCCGGTGCCAGTAATTCCGAATGCAGCCGTCCGCCACGCAGTCGATAAACTGTACGCATACGTGCCGCCAGCCTTGTGTCATGGGTCACTATAAGAAAAGCTGTGCCAAGCTCACGGTTCAACTCCAGCATCAGCTCATAGACATAAGCTGCAGTGTCTTCGTCAAGGTTGCCGGTGGGCTCATCAGCCATTACCAACGCAGGCCGATTTATTAACGCTCGAGCAATAGCTGCGCGCTGTCTCTCACCGCCAGATAACTCAGCAGGCTTGTGATGTAATCGGTCACCCAGACCAACCTTCTTCAGCAAGTCTGCGGAAGCTTTACGCGCTTCGGATGTCGATTTACGTGCAATCAGCAGTGGCATAGCCACATTCTCAACCGCAGTGAACTCTGCAAGCAAGTGATGAAACTGGTAGACAAAACCGAGCTTTTCAGCTCGCAAATATCCTCGTGCCGCTGGCGACATTTCATAAACATTTTTTCCGTCAATGGCAACCTTGCCATTGTCAGGAGTGTCGAGTCCCGCCAGCACATGCAACAGGGTACTTTTGCCACAACCGGAAGAACCGATGATTGCAATCTGTTCTGCAACTTCAATGCGCAGGTCAAGCCCGCGCAACACTGAAAGCTGTTCCGCATTCTGCTTATAGATTTTATCTACACCAGATGCATGTAAAACCGGGAAGTTGTTACTCATTATCGGTTGAAAGTCCCATATGACATGCAGCCTTAAAACAAGTAGTTATACAGACAGCCACTCCAAAGCTATTCATAAGCCAATGCTTCCGCGGGTTCAGTGCGTGCTGCACGCCATGCCGGGTATATCGTTGCAAGCAGAGTCAGTACCAAAGCAAGAATTGCAACCCGCCATACATCTTTATAGTCAAGATCTGACGGCAATACACTAATGTAGTAGACACTCGGATCCAGAATCCTGGTTTGAAACAAACGCTCTATAGCTGGCACAAGTGTCTCAACATTACTGGCAAGCAGCACCCCTCCGGCCACACCAAGCACGGTACCGATAAATCCTATCAACGCACCCTGTATTAAAAATACAAACATAATTGACTTAGGCGATGCACCCATGGTGCGCATGATCGCAATGGCAGATTGCTTATCTGTCACCACCATAACCAGAGTACTGACAATATTAAACGCGGCCACTGCAACTATCAGTGACAGAATAACAAACATCACTGTCTTTTCGGTTTTGACGGCGCGAAAGAAATTAGCGTGCCTTTGGGTCCAGTCGCTAACCCAGTAGTCCTCACCCACCTGAGCGGCAAGATCGCGAGCAACAGACCTGGCTGCAAACATATCCTGCAACTGTAATCGAACACCTGTGTAGCCGTCGTTCAATCTAAACAGTGTAGATGCATCATCAGCATGCATCAGGGCAAAGTTGCGATCATATTCGAACATACCGATCTCAAAAATCCCACGCACGGTAAAGCGCTTCATCCGCGGCAATACCCCCACCGGAGTAATACTTGCCTCAGGCGTTATTACGGTAATTTTGTCACCGACAACAGCGCCAAGAAAATCAGCAAGTGCACCACCGAGAACAATGTCGAACGATCCGGCTTTCAGTTCAGCAAGCTCACCTGACACCATCTTTGTATCGATGTCGGAAACATTAGGTTCCTGATCTGGCAGAACACCCCGTACAACAATACCGGTGACTTGCTTGCTTTTAACAACCATCACCTGACCTTCGACATAAGGTGCCGCACCTTTCACTTCCGGGTGCTCAACCGCCGCTCCTGCAAGTGCCTGCCACTCGACCATTGGCTGATCAAACAGAGTGATAGTAGCGTGAGATGCAGCACCCAGAATTCGCTCCCGCAGTTCTTTCTCAAACCCATTCATTACTGCCATTACAGTAATGAGTGCCGTAACGCCCAGCGCGATACCGAGTATCGATAACAGCGAAATGAAAGAAATGAAGTGATTACGGCGCTTCGCGCGCGTATAGCGAAGCCCGACAAAAAGTTCAAAGGGTTGCAGCATAAGGGGCAGTGATCTTCCGGAAATTG
>CAYPDN010000559.1:0-2236 GCA_964409445.1 uncultured Granulosicoccaceae bacterium | reverse complement strand
CGGTAAAACAAAGAAGCGCGATGAAGTAGTGGATGAATTCCAGTCCGGCAAAGTATCTGTGTTTTTAATCTCGCTTAAAGCCGGTGGTACCGGTTTAAATTTGACTCAGGCAGATACCGTGATTCTATATGATCCGTGGTGGAATCCTGCGGTTGAAAATCAGGCAATAGATAGAGCGCATCGTATCGGACAAGACAAACCGGTTTTTGTGTATCGCATGATCACCGAGCAAACGGTTGAAGAAAAGATTGTCGAGATGCAGGAGCGCAAACGACAACTGGCTAATATCGTTGTGGAAAATCAGGAGCAGGGCTTAGGTAAGCTTGAAGCTGATGATATTCTGGATTTGTTTACTTAAGAATCCTAAATGCACTGGCGCGCTTTAGGACTGATTTTCAGCGCCATGCAAATCTCGGCTGACCAAAGTGCGCAACCCGTGTTGCATTGCCAAGTAATGCGACTTCGCGAAACTGATAGATAATAGCTGCAGTCGGACTATAAACAGTCGTGCCAACGCTTGGCAGATAAAGCGACATCACTTCGTTGTCGCCTGAAGAATTATCGTTGTTGCTGATTAACTCTTGCGGTGTAAGGTTAGCATCTGCGTTTTCTCGGCTGATTTTGAGATCAAGTGACTCAAGCTCTGCAAGCGGGATTTGATAAACCTGTGCTACTTCATCGGGATTCGGGTTGAGGTCTCGCTGATTTTCTATCCACACCACTACCGGTGTAATACAAAAGCCGGACTGCGTCGGCATGTCATCCAACATGCCCAATACAGAATTGTGACGTTGGATTAATCCAAGCTCTTCTGAAAGTTCTCGTAGCGCTGCATCAGTTATCGATTCATCCGGGTCAACTTTACCGCCGGGTAGTGCGAATTGACCCGAGTGCTTGCGTAATTTGCTGCTTCTTCGAGTCAGGAAAATACACGCTGAGTTCGTTTCGCTGTGAGAAGTAACACCGATCACGACAGCTGCCTGTGTCAGGTTTTGGGTCAGGTTTTGATCTGACTGATTCAGACACTTGAATTGCTCAAGGCGTTGGCTGATGGAATCACGGAGCAGAGTGTCATGTGCGATGATTGGCATGCGGGGTTAAAGTGTCAGAACTAACCAGAGATACGGTAGTGTAGCAGGAGAGTACAGATGGCTTATGATGAAAAGCTTGCAGACGCGTGGCGTGGGGAGCTTGCCACGCTGGACGGTGTGAGTGAAAAGAAGATGATGGGTGGTTTATGTTTTTTATTAAACGGCAATATGCTTGGCACAACCCGGGATGATTATTTTATGTTCCGGGTGGGTAAAGATAATGAAGCAGATGCGCTAAAGAGAAAGGGTGCCAGCAGAATGCAGATGGGCGATAAAAAGATGTACGGATTTATTTATGTTCCCGCCGCTCAGTGCAGTGCTTCAGAATTGAAAAGCTGGATTGTGCTGGTAGTTGAGTTTGTATCGACATTGCCGCCTAAATGAGGCTTACTTGTGGGAATCCAGACCTGGGCAACACTGGACATACGTGGGTTAGTGGTTTCGCTGTATATTTTCTTTATACCTGCGTCTGTATAAACAGATAAAATCCGCTGCAGTATAGTTAACTGTTAGGTGAAGAGAACTAGAACATGAAGGCATGGGATAAGCTTGCGAAAGAAGCAGAGGAATTAAGGCTAGATACGCTTGCGCAGCTTGGTGAAGAGCCACCGCGTAAAATCAAATATCTATTTAGTGATTCTTCAAGATTTTTCGAGAAGGAAGTTATTGTTAATTGGCGAGAAACTAAAAGATTTGATGATCTAATTGAGTATATCTTATACAACTATGAGGATAATGGTGGCGAAGAGCTTTGGAAACAAATACTAATTGATCTCAAGCTTAGTAAAGATGAGGAACGTGCACATAGCATGCTAAATGGTTTGGCCAAGGGTCGTATCTCCTTGTTAAAAATCGCAGTAGAGAATTTTGCAAAACATCCAAATAACTATTTGTGTGAGCTGGACGTTGCTGTTAGAAGAGCGGAAGTATTGAAACTACTTAATGAGCGTGCATGGATTGCAGAGAATAAGCAATCTGAGGAGAAAAATATGGAATTGGTCAATGAGATACGTGAGAGTATAAGAGAAATACTCGATCTATAATGTAGCTGAAACATAGTGCACCTAACAAACGCTTGCAGCTCGACAGGGCACGCGCTGTCCGTTTGCATGAATACTCGTCCCTCGTATTTTATCATGCAAACG
>CAYPDN010000558.1:0-2237 GCA_964409445.1 uncultured Granulosicoccaceae bacterium | reverse complement strand
ATATTTCTATTCGCACTTCATCGTACAGCGGCAAGAGTCGGCTTGAAGCACCGGTACGTGTGCACGGGCTCGATTATCTGATCAATAATATCAATGCGGATGATTCACTACTTATTGTGGATGATGTATACGATACAGGTTTAAGCGTACAGGGCGTTATAAATACCCTGACCGCGAAGGCCCGTCGCAATACACCATCTGAAATTCGCATTGCGACACCGTACTTTAAACCTGCGAAAAACAGAACATCTTTGACACCGCACTACTACATTCATGAGACCGATCGATGGTTGATTTTCCCTCATGAAATTGACGGGCTCACCCGTGCTGAAGTTGTTGAGCACAAACCGGGTTTACTGCCATTCGTTGAAGAGATGGACCGCTTTAACAACACTGTGAAGAAGACTGATCAATGCATATGAGTTTCCAGCAGATCTGGTGGCTTAGTATAACCGGAAGATTTCAATGATAGATCTGCGCAGCGATACGGTTACCACGCCAACTCCGGCCATGAAAAAGGCCATGTCTTCTGCAAAAGTAGGTGATGACGTTTATGGCGCAGACCCAACAGTAATCGAGCTGGAAGCAGTAGCTGCAAATAGGCTCGGTTTTGAAGCTGCGTTGTATGCTCCGAGCGGAACACAAACAAACCTGATCGCGTTGCTTACGCATTGTCAGCGAGGCGATGAATATATCGTCTGTCAAACAGCACATACTTATAAATATGAGGGCGGTGGTGCTGCGGTTCTTGGTAGTGTGCAACCCCAGCCAATTGATGCACGCGCCGATGGCACGTTAGCGCTTGAGGCTATTGAGGCGGTAATCAAGCCGGATGACTCGCACTTCGCACGCACTCGACTGCTGGCGATCGAAAATACCTTTCATGGCAAGGCATTACCGATGGATTACTTTCCTGCTGTCCGTGAACTGGCTGACTCAAAAGGTTTGATATTGCATCTGGATGGTGCGCGAGTTTTTAATGCCGCAGTGCATCATGGTGTCGATGTTACAGAGATCAGCTGCCACTTCGATTCTGTTTCTGTGTGTCTGTCCAAAGGGCTGTGTGCTCCGGTAGGTTCGGTATTGTGTGGTAGTGGCGAGTTTATTCACGAGGCAAGACGATGGCGTAAAATGCTTGGTGGTGGTATGCGTCAGGCGGGCTATATCGCAGCTGCAGGGTTGGTAGCACTTAATGAAAATGTTGAACGTTTACAGTTTGACCATGACCACGCCAGAGCATTGTTTGAGGGACTGCGGGACATTGATGAGCTGCACATGAAAGAAGACAGCGTGCAAACCAATATGGTGTTTCTGCACTGTGGTAAACGGGTCGCGACAGAACTTGCAGCATTTCTGGAATCAAAAAAAATACTAATCAGTGCTGGTGAAACTGTGCGATTGGTACTGCATAAAGATATTGATATTGATGACGTGATAAAAGTCACCAGTCAATGTAAAAAGTTCTTCAGTTAATACTGAACAAAACCAGGTACACGCTCCTGCAAAGAGCGTGTGAGGGATCGGCGATTGTTATCGTGATGAAATTGGTATCTTTCATTCTGAAATTCGGTTGCCATCAGCAGAAAAGTAATGTGCTTTTGATGGGATAAAATCGAGATTAATTTGCTGCTGTTCCTGAATGAAGTGTTGACCAAACAGACGCACAGTAACTGTAAAGTCGCTAATGTTTGCAATCAGGTTGGTATCTCCTCCCAGTTGTTCAACGTGCAGCACCGAGGCTGTAAGAGATCCGTTATCATTGATTCGAAAATCTTCCGGTCGTATACCCAGCGTTCTGCTATCGTCTGCGTGAAGCAGGCCCGCTGGTAGAAAGTTCATAGATGGCGAACCCAGAAAGCCCGCGACAAACTGATTAACAGGGTTGTTATACAGGTCCATCGGAGTACCTGTTTGTTCAATCACACCGTCCCGCATCAATACAATTTTATCAGCAAGGGTCATTGCTTCGATTTGATCGTGGGTGACATATATCATTGCGGTAGACAGCTTTTTATGTAAGTTCGCGATTTCTAATCGCGTACTCATGCGAAGCGCCGCATCGAGGTTGGACAGTGGTTCATCAAACAAAAATAGTTTTGGTTCTCTGACGATAGCGCGACCAATTGCAACACGTTGTCTTTGTCCCCCGGAAAGCTCGGAAGGGTAACGCGAAAGGTAATCCGTGAGGTCCAGCATGCGGCTCGCATAATCTATTCTTTCTGCAATCAGCTGCTTTG
>CAYPDN010000557.1:0-2242 GCA_964409445.1 uncultured Granulosicoccaceae bacterium | reverse complement strand
GGCAGCACTTCCTGTCGCAACATTGGCAGATCACCAAGATCCAGCACCAGATCAAATCCACCCAACAACGAGACACCGGCAACCATTGCCAGAGAGCCCGGTGATTCCGGATCTCCAACAGCGCAGTCAAAAGCACCCAGATACCCTTTTAAAAGCAACGCATCAGCTTCTATAACGGCAACGCCATCTTCAGTTGCCTGTTTGTTGATTGCCGTTTTTCCTGGAGTTGGCACCAGTACGGTTTGCGCCGCAGTGTCGAGTTTTGATGCAACTTCAAGTGCCAAGTCCTGCGACCCGATAATCAGACAATGGCCGCGTGACTGATAGCCGATCAGCGATGTTGTTTGAATTGCATTGGACGGGGTAAATTCAATAGTCGAACTGACCATGTTTAGTTTTATCCTTTGGGAGTTCGCACAGTATTTTCTGCATCTTCTAAAGCTACAGGGTCAGCATTTTCATCCACATGCTTACCTGCATCAGGCTGTTCAGAATGATCGCTTGTGATACCTGCAGGTTCGCAGGTATCCGCTAATTCCTGCTCAGATTTTTCTGCAACGGAATTTTCATCAGTGTTTGAATCTGTTGTCGCAACTTCATTGTTGTGGGCATTGTTGTGGGCATTATCCTGGGCGTTAGCATCTTCGATCGCTTGCGCCTCCTCGCTTTCCTGCAACAGCCTTTGTTCCTCGAGTTCTGCAAGTCGCGCTTTCTCTTTGCGACGCGCATGAAATTTCATATCAGAAGTAACGGTATCACCAAGCGGTTCAAACTTAGTGAAATCGTCGTCGTAATCATCAAGCCCGTCACGCGCAGAAAATTTACCACTGAAGAACAATTTCTTTAGTGCCAGGTTGCGTAGCTCTTTACTGACCCCTTCTGAGAAAAACGGACTGAAATCACTGTCTGCATTAAGTGTTTCAATGTCGGGCATATCGGCATCGGTTAAAGGGGCTTCTGGCAGACTCTCTTCAGCAATCGAATCGATTGATTCCTGAAGTTCATTGTCTTGCGTTGGAGTGAGCATCTGTGCATTGGTTAATTCACCAGGGGTTGCTTCAGCCGGCACCGAACTTTCCGGCACTTCCTGCTCCAGCACCTCAGCATTACGCTTGCGACGTGACCACCTGCCTAGAAATCCGCTTTCATCACGCGCAGGGGTCGTGGTGCTCGATTCACTTTTATCGGGTGACGGGTTTTCGTGCGAACGCTTCATCGCTTTCCTCGTCATGCCATTTTTTGCGCTTACGCTTTTTGCGTTGTGCCGGTGCATAGTTTTCCAGTACAAAACGCTCAAGCACCTGATAGATTTTTTCAGGCATCGGGGTGCTTAGAATTGTGTCATCCGCCTCCTGATAAGCCATCGCTTCATCGTAATCTGCAGTTACCAGAATCGGTGTGAACTGACCGTTCTCGTCATCCTGACATACGACAAAGAGTTGCTGCTGCTCACCCACGAGTGTGTGCCAGTAACTCTCGCCACCGTCGCGGAAGAATTCAAGGGTAAATCCGGTCCACAGCACATGACGACATCCTTCCACGTCACTGATAACGGTTTTTTCTGCACCCGTGGCGGGCGCAGGTACCGTTGGATCAAGCTCACCCCGAAGCAATAGTTCACGCAGCGACCAGACAGGCACCCTCATCTCACCGGTCTTACCTGCGGCGAAAGTGCGAAAGGTCTGCTCCAGCACAACGCCAACATCAAAAGCAGGCGCCTGGCGACGCTCTATAAGTTCATTCACGGGCAAAGGCCCTGCTGATCCACATAATCCCCATCGTGAAGCGGTTTTGTGAGAATTGCAAACCAACCGCCCCGTCCTGCGAACGCTTACAAATCTTCGACAGAAACCGTGCTATAGCCGTTCAGCCATATCAGGACGCATTTTGCGCAGCCTCCGCGAGAATGTGACAAGCGCCTTGTGATAACCTGCTTTATAAGAAACGGTACACCGACACCCGCAATTCACCGTCGGGCAGCAAGGGTCACACACGTGGGAAACACCAATACACATTACCGGCCGCAGATGAGCCAGTCTGGTCTGCGCCCGACTCACCCGGTGACTGTCGTCAACGAGTACGGTGAGCAATCAGAACAACAGATTCCCGGTGAATTCCCGCTGACCATCCGTATAGACGATACCGAGATTGTGACTCTGATGACACTCGGTTCGCAGCCTGAAGCACTGACACTTGGCTATGTTCGCAATCAAAAGCTGATCGAGTCGATCGAAGAAATAGT
>CAYPDN010000556.1:0-2247 GCA_964409445.1 uncultured Granulosicoccaceae bacterium | reverse complement strand
AATGCACCACACCGGCTGTCACGATAAAGCCTTTCAAGTGCCAAAGTGCGCAACATTGCCTGCCCTCCGCAGGTGCGTATTGCCAGTTGCGATATTTCGTTGGCATTTTCCATGACCGTATATTGTGCCGCCCAGGCACGCAGCAAAGACTCCCGATCAGGGTTAGGCTTCGCCTCACTGATACTCTGGAACCACAACGATTTGGTTTGCTCAAGCATGATACGCATTTGCGCCACTGCGAGTTGCTTGGTTGGATACATACGGCGCTTGACCGGTGGCGTACCCGGCATTTCGCCACGTAAATAAGAGACAGTGAAATCGTAAGCCGCCTGGGCAATTCCCATGTACGCAGGTGTCAGTGTCATAAACATGTGCGGCCACTGACTTGCCGCATGAAAATACACACCACGCGGCATAAGCAATGATTCTTCAGTGACAAATACATCGTCAAATATTAGCGTGCGGGAAACCGTTCCGCGCATGCCGAGTGGATCCCAGTCACCCTCTACCCTCACGCCTTTTGCATTTGCGGGAATCGCAACATACATCGTATTTCTGCGAGACGGCTTGTCATTTTCGTTTTCAAGTTCGGTACACAGCGCACCGTAGTAGTCCGCATGGCCAGATAGAGAGGCAAATATTTTCTTGCCTTTGATCCGCCAGCCACCTTCACAGCGAATTGCCTGAGTGGCAAATGCCGTTTTACCTGCCGCGGCATCTCCACCTTCGGAAAAAGGCTGTGCGTAGATAGCACCGTCTTCGATTATTCTTTTGTAGTGCGATTTGCGACCTTCAATCAGTTTTGCATGCAGATCATCTTCCAGTGTTAACCCATCTGCCAAGGGACCGGTCCACAAACATGAACTGACATGCATATTAAAAGTAAGTGCTGTTGCACCACAGTAACGCCCAATCTCGGAAGCCATCAGCATATAGGTTTTTAAATCAGCGCCGTGACCACCCTGGTCTTTGGGTATGCATACACCCAACAGACCACTTGTATGCAAATCTTTAAAATTTTCGGTTGGAAAAGAAGCTTCTCGATCGTAGCCTGCGGCACGTTGCGCAAACTTGTGCTGACCAAGCTCCCGTGCCAATGCACAGAGCTCACTTTGTTGTGATGTCAGTTGCCACTGCTGCGGATCAAAAATGGGTGCATCGTTCGTCATAGTGGTTCCTGCGATCAAGCCCTTGTAGAAGTCATTAGAAAGGCGCGTACAATAGTATTGAATTCCGGCCCTTTTTCAAGGTTAACCAGATGCCCGGCGTTTTCAATTTTATGGTAGCGCGCATGACTTAGTTTGGCCGCCATCTTTTGCATGGTTGCAGATGGTGCGTTGGTATCTTCACTGCCAGCTACCAGACACACCGGGCAGGTAATTTGAGACCATTCTAACCTGCGATTAAAGGTTACAAGACAACGCAATACATCGCGGTAAACATCTGGATCGAGCGGCGCCATGGAGTTTACAGCAGCTTCTATAATATGCGGCTCGGTGTTTTTAGCCACAATGTTCGGCATTGCAGCACTTGCTACCTGTTGCATGGTCATACCTGAATCAAGCGGCTTAAGTCTGGCTTCAAGAAATGCATTCTTAAATGAATCGTCTTTGCCGCCAAATGCAGCAGTTGTTGCCACCAGTATCAGCGACTTGATACTTTGCGGAAACCTAAAATACGTTTCCTGAGCAATCATCCCTCCGATAGACTGCCCCATCAGATGAACCGCACCCACATCAAGTGTAGTGACAAGCCTCAGCAACGATTGCGAAATATTTTCGAAAGTTAATGGCGTAACAGCAGCCGATTGACTGTAGCCTGGCATATTCCACGCAACTATCCGGTATTGATCAGCGAGTGCCTGTTGCGGTTCAAAACTCGCATCATTGCCCCCTATTCCATGCAGACAAACTATTGTTTCCGTGCCTGCATTAATTACATCAGGTTCTGATATCAGGCAATCAATGTCTGCAATAGTCGAGCGTACAGTTTTCAGTGTACAGGCCTCCCGTTGTCTACCACAACCTGATCATCCAGTGCGATGGTGCAACCCATCACAGGAAGGTCAAAGTGACCGCGAGTAAAGCGCTTGGCAAATTCGTTTGCACCGGTTGAGTAAAGAAAATTCCCTGCTACAGCTCTGAGTTCCGTACCGTTGGTGTCGTTCTTATCGTACATTGTCAGTGCTTCATAGCGCGCCGCGGGGTTTAAGCCATAGCCAACGTGACTTGTTGCATAGGCTGCCTT
>CAYPDN010000555.1:0-2278 GCA_964409445.1 uncultured Granulosicoccaceae bacterium | reverse complement strand
CGCACCATCAGGTGAACATATCCGCTCTATCTCAGCGGATAAATGTTGTGCGCTAAAAGGCTTTTCCAGATGCCCGGCAAACCCGGTATTTTCATCGTCTTCAAATAAGGTTTCTACTGGATAACCACTCATTGAGATTACCGGAATGCTGCTGTCCATCTCTGTTATGCGCTGCATTGTTTCGATTCCTCCCATGCCACCGACGATTTTTATATCGAGAATGGCCAAATCGAAGCTGACGCCTGAAAGACGGCTGTGTTCAAGAATTTCCAGCAATATTTCTCCAGTGGGGGCAGTTGAACACAGGTGCCCTCGAGCTTTCAGTAGTCTTGTAAGTGCATCGCGGACAGCTTTTTCGTCGTCAAGCAATAGGATGCGACGCGATTTTTTACCGACCGGTATTTCGTCAATCGGGTGCTTTTCGTCCTCGTGGTGCATCTATGTCTCGTTAGGTAACTTACTGGCACCAATCTAAGGCAGTACTCAGATTTTTCGCTACCGCAAAACTACTGTATTATTCCGGGAGACAGGCTCTTAGAGATAGCTAAACTAGTGATCAGAAAAAAAAGGACGCTGTAATGCAAGCTGCACATTCCGTGTTTATAAGGCTCGGATTAACCATTATTTGCCTGTTTGTAGTGAGTGCATTCATCGGTTCCTATCTGTCTTCGCACTTTACCAACATTGCGATGTTTGAACAAAGCAAAATGCATCTGGAGGCGGCGCTTAAGTCGCGCGCGACGATAGTGGAGGACCACTTCAGGGTAACTCAGGGGCAGGTGTCGAATCTTGCCGCAGATAGTTCAATTATTGGCGCAACTCTGGCGTTTACGGATGGATTGAATAAGCTTGCGCGTGATATTGGTGATCGTGCAGCGAGCCAGGAACAAATCCAAAATGAGTTGAACGAATATTACAAGGTTGAATTTGCCAGTAGAATTGATGAGCAAATAGAAATCTCGGACTATCTGCCGGAATCTAATCTGGCGCAACTGGCGCAGTGGATTTACATCGTAAAAAATCCCAACGCTGTAGGCAAAAAGAATGAGGCTTATGTTCCGGCAGTGGCCACTTCCTACCATCGAGCACATGATCAATTCCACAGCAAGCTGAATAGATACCTGAAGTCATTTAATTTCTACGACGTATTTCTCTTTGATCACAATGCAAGACTGGTCTATTCCACCAGAAAAGAAACAGATTTTGCCACCGACTTCAATCACGGCCCTTACGCTGCAAGCAATCTTGGAAACACCATTCGCACGGCACTGGCCAGCGGTCGCAACGCGGTAACTACCAGCGACCTCGAAACCTATGCACCCAGCTACTATGAACCCGCTTCATTCTTTGCAGCACCCGTTTATAACAATGAAACGCTTATCGGTGCAGTCGCGTTTCAGACCAGTAACGAAAAAATAAATCAGGTAGTTGCTGATAATCATGGCTTGCGTGTTTCGGGAGAGACTTACATCGTCGGTACCGATTTGCTTATGCGTACAGACAGCCGTTTCAGCGATACTTCAACCGTCTTGATCCAGGAAGTAGATACCAAGGCTTCAAGAGCGGTAACTAACGGTGAAACGGGTTCTACCATAACGCCGGATTATCGTGGTGTCAGTGTCCTTTCGCAATATCGACCGCTCAATATAGATGGTTTGAACTGGGGTATGCTTGCAGAGATCGACGAGGCTGAGGTACGCGAGCCGTCTGCTTCGCTTACCAGAAAGCTGGTGCTGGTGTTGTTTGTCACGCTGGCTACGGTGGCCGCACTTACATACATGCTTTTTAAGCTCTGTGTTGTAAAACCATTAAGTAACATTTCTTTTACTGCCCAAAAAATTGTCAACGGCGATTTTTCAGCGCGCACACCGGTTACCGGCAAAGATGAATTCTCTGTGTTGGCGCATAACCAGAATCAGATGGCTGACTCAGCACAGTCGCAGATTAAAAAGCTGGAAGCAACCCTGGAAGAAGTTAAAGAACTTAAAGGCTTGCTACCGATCTGTGCTTTCTGCAAATCGATCCGCGATGATGACGGCTATTTCCGCACCGTTGAATCCTACCTGGTGGGTAAGTCTGACCTTGAGTTTTCGCACACCTTCTGCGACCAGTGCCTTCCAGTTCATTTCCCTGAAATGATGCAAGAGCCGAAAGTATTAATTGCAGAGAATGAGAAAGACCCGGATACAAAGCCCCATGCATAGAAGATGTATAAAAAAAATTGCCTAAACCGTTAAGCATAAGCTCCGGGTCTGACTTAAATGGATAAACAATTGTT
>CAYPDN010000554.1:0-2280 GCA_964409445.1 uncultured Granulosicoccaceae bacterium | reverse complement strand
GGTGAAGTCCACACTTTAGGCTATTGCAACTCGTCCTGGCTACAGGCTATAACTAAAGGCACAAACCAGCCATCGTAAAGGGGCGTTATGAAACAACTGATCGTAACCCGCCACGCTAAGTCCAGCTGGGACAGCGACGCTCCGAGCGATTTTCACCGACCTCTGAATAAACGCGGTGTGCGCGATACACCAATCATGGCCGAACGCTTGCACACGCGCGGCACGCTGCCTCAACTTGTTTTGTCCAGCACTGCAGTACGTGCGCTGCAGACAACCGATCTGTTAATGTCCACTCTCGGTCTAAACAAAGATCAGTTACTCACCACCGATAGTATTTATGAAGCACCTTTGCCGGCACTTGAACAAGCGATAGGCACACTGCCTGATCATATATCGGTCGCCATGATTGTTGGCCACAATCCGGGAGTCTCTTCACTGGGTAGTTTTTTATGTCGCCAGCCCAACCTGCAAATGCCGACCTGTGCGATGGCTTGCTTCGAACTCGACATAGAGCACTGGAAAGACGTCTACCGCGACTGCGCCTCTATGCTCTGGTACGACTACCCGAAAAACAACCCATAAAATTTAGTTCAAATGCAGCCGCGCTGCTGCAGTAATGCTACTGGTCTATTTTTTCCAATCGAACTGTCGGCGAATCACCGCGTCGGTAATAAGGTGGCTGCCGCTCCATATCTGCCATAGCTTCATCGCGCTCTTCTTCTGAATCAAACCAGCGCACTGTTTGCCAGTCATCTCCGAGCAAGTGCGGAGCCGACATTGTGTCACCACCGGGCATTGTCACCTTAACGCCATACTGTGTGCCTGACTCGTTTTTTTTCATTCGACTGACCTGTTAGAGGTATAGTTGCAGATTAGGGGTATTAGTTTGCAGCTACCGAATTCCAATCAGTATTTGCAGCGTGGATACAAGATTCCGTAAACAACCCTGTCGTGTGAAATTCCACATTTATATAGGAACCCAAAGATGTTCAACAGATCAATTTTAGCTGCTTTTTGCGCAGCTGGCACCATTGCATTGTCTGCATGTACCCAGGAATCCCAGAACAAGCTCGGTCGGTCACTGCAAAACTGGACTGGCACCGACGGTGTATTGGAAGTCTACTCTGGCAACCAGCTGGTAAAGCGATTTATGAAAATCGACAAGCTCTCTACCGCCACCGGTACCAGTCGCGATGTTGACCGTCCGTACCGCTTTGGTTACGGCATTATGGATGAAAATCTGGATGGCAAAGTCGGTGATGGTGAAGACGAAAAAGTCTACTTCGAGTTTAGTGACTACTCGACACCATACATCTTTTTTGAACAGCCCTGAATGACATCAGTAGTGCCTGTAAATACTGATCATAAGCTTCTGTAACACGGTTAGCGTCGTCAATTCAACGACACTATAGCGTTTGTTTTAATCGACAACAGAGAATAGAAAAACCGGAAAATTCTATGCCAGCGGCTCTAAAAGTCGCCAATAAAATAGCACTTGCGCAACTATCAGTATATTTCTGGTTTTCTAAGTAAATTATCAGGCAATTCGCTTGTTTTTTTCAGCACAGAGTCTACAAATACAGTGCGTGGTCTGTTTTTGCACAGTCACGTTCTCACCCCATACTCGGGCCTGCGCAAGCAGGCCCTCTTTTTTTGTAAAATACCATTTGCAACGGGGTGCTTGCGCATCGGTCAAGGTATACTGGTGCAAATTGAGAACATTAAAGAGGGCACGCGAATGAGAATGGATTACTACAGTGACAAGATCGAGCAATCGATAGCAGGCTCCAGTGCAACTGTCACTGGCGATGGCAGTAAATTCGAAGCAGAAGTAATCACTGACGAGTTCGATGGTCTGCCACCATTAAAGCGCCACAAGCTGGTGTACGCAGTACTGGATGAGTACATTAAATCCGGCGCGATTCACGCACTGACAATCCGCGCCTTCACAAACAGTGAATGGCAGGAAAAACAAAAAACCGCCAGCTAAATCTCGACGCAAAGCGTTTACGCCACGCACCGGCAGCATAACCACGCATTATCAGTCATCCTATACTGCGATGCTGACGGCATTAGGGGAACACGCTCACCCGCTAAAGACTAGTAAACACTTGTACCCCAACAGCTCTTTTTGGGTGATAACACCCGCGATGATAAACAGTGACAAGACGTTGAATTCGGGCAATTACGGAGTCAACTATGGTCAAATGGCGAGTTGTCGTGTTACCTCGGAGAAACACCAATGGCTGAAGTAGAAAATATACTGATCGGTAAGGGTGA